>JBFGQG010000024.1:0-15671 GCA_041564295.1 Anaerolineales bacterium
CGGTTCAACTCCAATTTTTCTTTTCATCCGCCGGCAGCGTCCGGATAACGGACTTCAACCAGCGACAAACCATTCGGAGGGGCAAGCCCCTCAACCATTTCGGGGTAGACCCCGGTCAGATATTTTTCAATTTCACCAGGCGATATCTTGCCCTGGGCTGCATCCACCTGCACCTGCACGATCCGGCGGACCATCCTGTACAGAAATGCATTGGCCTCGATCGTAAAAAGCGCTTGCGCTTCCTGGTACGACCAGCCGGCCGTATGGACAAGCCGGATCGTCGGACCTCCGGCTTTCGGCGGCGTCCCAAACCCGGAGAAATCGTGTTCGCCGGCGAACAATTGGGCAGACGAGTCCAGGATTTCCGGCTCCAATGCAGGCCAGAGGCGCCAGGCGTAGCGTTCGCGCAGCGGATCGCGCACCGGGTCAAAAAAAATCCGGTAGCTGTAGCGGCGGGCCAGCGCACCGTAACGGGGGTGGAAATCGAGGCTGACCGGCTCAACCGTACGGATCGCGGCGTCGGCAGGCAGGTTCGCGTTGAGCGCGTTGCGCAGATCTTCGGCCGAATGGCCCCAATCAAAATCAAACGCAATCACCTGCCCTGAAGCGTGCACGCCGGAGTCCGTCCGGCCGGCCGCGTAAATCGTCTGACCGGGCCAACCGATCCGCTGCAGGGCCGTTTCGACCTCTCCCTGCACCGTGCGTGCTTCTGCTTGCCGTTGGAAACCGCTAAAACCGGTGCCGTCGTAGGCAAGAATCGCTTTGTAACGTACCATGATGTGAAGGGGGCGTCCCCGTCACAAGACCGGTGTCAATGACGCCGGCTTACTCAACCAGTTCGAGGATGACCATCTCTGAGCCATCACCCGGGCGGGGTGCTAGCTTGAGCATGCGGGTGTACCCACCAGGGCGCTCTTCATAGCGCGGTGCAATTTCGTCAAATAAACGCTTGACCGATTCGGGGTCCGACAGGCGTGCAGCCGCCAGGCGGCGGGTATGCACCATGTACGCCGGGTTGTCATCTTCGGCAGCATTCCCCTTCTTTGCAAGGGTGATCAGTTTCTCCGCCTGGCCGCGCACGGCTTCGGCCTTCGCGCGAGTGGTGCGGATTCGTTCGTGCTCAAAAAGCTGTTTGATCAGATTCTTTCGCAGCGATTTTGCATGGTCTTTGCTTCGACCCAGTTTGCGTCCAGATTTCTGATGTCGCATTGTATTTACTCCACTTCAGCAGGAATTTCGCCTTCTCCGGCGTCTTCATCCTCGAGGTAGCCCTTTTCCTTCATCTTGTCTCGAAGTTCGTCAAGGCTCTTCTCACCAAAGTTCCGGATCGACATGATCGCCTCTTCACCCTTCTCAAGGAGCTCGAGCACCTCTCCAACAGTCGTGATTCCGGCCCGCTTTAGCGAGTTGAACACGCGCACCGAAAGGTCGAGGTTTTCGATCGGTGTTTCGATCACTTCGCTCGTCAGTCGGCTGCTGACCGCTTCCGGTTCGGGCGGGGCAATCTTCAAAACATCTTCTGAGACACCGGCTACATGGCGCAGATGCTCGATCATCACGACCGCGCTGGTGCTCAGGGCTTCCTCAGGGGGGATCGTCCCGTCTGTCCAGACTTCCATAATCAGGTTGTCGTAATTGGTGGACTGCCCCACGCGGGCAGACGTCACCGACCAGTTCACCCGGCGAACCGGGCTGAAAATAGAATCCACGGGAAGTTCGCCGATCGGCAGGCGTTCGCTGCGTTCGTCTGCAGGCGAGTAGCCGCGGCCGCGTTCGACCGTGAGTTCCATGTCCATCAAGCCGGCCCCGCTGTCCATCGTGAACAGGTAAAGGTCGGGGTTGATGATCTCGACCTCGGGGGGGGCCATGATGTCAGCTGCTGTGACGACACCCTCGCCTGATACCTCGAGGTGCATCCGGGCCGTATCGACGTCGTGCAGTTTCACACGAAGCTGCTTGAGCTGCAGCATCACCTGGATTACGTCTTCACGGACACCCGGGATGTTGCTGAACTCGTGCTGCACGTCAGAGATGCGGACCGAAGTGACGGCCGCACCTTCGAGTGCAGACAGAAGGATCCGGCGGAGTGCATTGCCTAATGTAATCCCATACCCACGTTCAAGTGGGCTGATCTCAAATTTTCCATAATTTCTCGACTCCGCGACCGCTTCGATTCTCGGAGTTACCATGTTGCTCAGACCAATCACGTTCCACCTCTTTGTGGATAGCCAATCTACCCAGAAATGACTAGGACCGGGGGAAAAGCGCAGCGCTCACCTGCCTCCCGGTCGTCGTCTTGTCTTCTAATCCTACCGTCTCGACTCACTTAGCGTGAGTAGTACTCAACGATTAACTGCTCGTTCAGGTTACCGTCTATTTCAGAGCGTTCCGGTTTTCGCAGAACAGAGCCGGAAAGTTTGGACGTGTTGCGGTCCAACCACATCGGGAGGATGCCGCCGTCCATGTCCTGAGCCAGGTCTTTGAAATATGTGCGTTTGCGTGAGCCGTCGCGTACTGTGATCTCGTCTCCCGGGGAGATGAGCATCGAGGGCACGTCGGTGCGGCGGCCGTTCACGTTGAAATGGCCGTGCGTCACCAGCATGCGGGCCTGCGCGCGGCTCTTTGCATAACCGAGCCGGTACACGACGTTATCAAGCCGCGATTCGAGAATCTGGAGCAGATTCAGGCCGGTCAGGCCGCTGCGTTTCAAAGAAACCTTGTAGTAGCGGCGGAACTGGCGCTCCAGCACGCCGTATACCCGGCGGGCTTTCTGCTTCGCACGCAGCTGGCGGGCAAAGTCAGATTCACGGTTGCGGGAGAACTGTGAAGCACGGCCGTGCGCACCCGGTGCGTACCCGCGTCGGTCGAAGGAGCACTTGGGTGTGAAGCAGCGCTCCCCTTTCAAGAATAGTTTTTCGCCTTCGCGTCTGCAAAGTTTGCAGACTGGTCCTATATATCTTGCCATTTATTTCCTCTTACGAAGATTGTTCTTCTAGTTACACGCGGCGCTTTTTAGGCGGCCGGCATCCGTTGTGCGGTACAGGAGTAGTATCGGTGATCGAACGAATTCGAATCTCCGCAGCCTGAAGCACCCGCAAGGATGCTTCCCGACCGGGACCGGGCCCCTTCACGATAATGTCGACTTCCTGCAGACCCAAATCCATCGCGGCTTTGAGAGCCTGCTCCGTCGCAAGGCGGGCGGCAAACGGCGTGCTCTTGCGTGAGCCTTTGAAACCGACCGTGCCTGCACTTCCCCAGGTCACTGTATTGCCCTGGGTGTCGGTGACGGTGACTATCGTGTTGTTGAAGCGGGCATAAATATGTATCTGCCCGGACGACAACGTGCGCTTGGTCTTCCGCGCGCTGGAGCGGCGTGATGTACGAGTAGCTCGTGCCATAGATCAATCTCTCCTGTCTGATTACTTTTTCTTTGCGCCCCGGCGCCGACCGCGGCCTGCCACAGTCTTCTTCGGGCCTTTTGTCGTCCGGGCGTTCGTGCGAGTGCGCTGGCCACGCGCGGGCAAATGCCGGCGATGGCGCAGCCCGCGATAACAACCGATTTCCATCAATCGCTTGATGTTCATCTGGGTCTCGCGGCGCAAATCACCCTCGATCTTGTAATTCTGCACGATGAATTCACGCAGCTGGATCACTTCATCTTCGGTCAGATCCCGCACACGCGTATCGGGGTTTATTTGCGTGGCCTCAAGAATCTGATTAGATCGATTCGGGCCGATCCCGTAAATATAACGAAGTCCTATTTCTACACGCTTGTCGCGCGGAAGATCAACACCTTCAATACGTGCCATATCTCATCTATCCTTGTCGTTGCTTGTGACGTTTGATCTCACAAATCACGTATACACGCCCTTTGCGGCGGACAATTTTGCACTTTGAACAGCGCTTTTTTACAGAGGCAGATACCTTCATTGCAAACTCCTATGTGACTGCCGGCCGGGCGTATTCCGGTCGGTTCATTTGCCGTACAGCCACTTTTTATTATCCTATCTCTTAGCGCAAACACGCAATTATACTCCTCGCGTCCTTTTCCGTAAAGGTCATGCGCTTTTTTTCACCACTCAGGCCGGGCGGGCACCCTCAATCAGGCTTTTGAGGATGTCTTCTGTCACTTCATCTATGCCGCGGTCGCCATCCACGACAGTCAACAGCCCCTGTTTATCGAAGAAATCGATCAGCGGCATTGTCTGTTCGTTATAGACCCGGATTCGGTTGGTTACGATCGCCACCTGGTCGTCATCGCGTTCTGCGAAATCGCATTCCCCGCCCTTGTCACAGGCTACGGGGGGCGGCGGCGGCGGGTTGAAGATTTTGTGGTAGACCTTGCCGCATTTACGGCACATGATCCTTCCCGTAATCCGTTCTATGAGCACTTCTTCAGGCACCTTTACATAGATGACCTGGAGCTCACTCTGGATTTCTGCAACCATCCGGATCAAAGCTTCTGCCTGAACCAGGGTCCGGGGAAACCCGTCGAGGACTACGCCGTTGTCGAATTCCGGCTTCTTCAGGGTCTCCCGAACCATTTTGATCGTGACATCGTCCGGAACCAGTTCGCCTTTTGAAAGGAAGATGCTGGCGTTCTGGCCGAGTTCTGTATTATTTTTCAAGTGCGAGCGAAAGATATCCCCGGTAGCGATGCTCGAAAGCTTCAGCTCTTTAGAGATTATCTTTGCCTGGGTCCCTTTTCCTGCGCCAGGAGGCCCAAATAAGACAACACATTTCGCTTTGTTCCCAAAGCTCATTAGCGCACCAAAAGCGTATCGTCGTATCCGTGCAGCTTCAACTCGGCATCGATGTTGAAGAATAAATCGCGCACCACACCCACAACGATCAGCAACCCGGATGAGGAGACCAGAAACAGACCTGTCTGTTCTTGAATACCGGTTCCGCTCAGCGGACCAATCAACGAGGTCATGAGGTAAGGTGCGACGGCAATAATCCCAAGAAAGACAGCGCCAGGAAGTGTGATACGGCGCAGCACTTTCGTCAGGTAAATCTGCGTTTTCTCACCTCGGACTACCCCCGGGATCTGTGCACCGGATCGTTTCAGGTTTTCACCGTAATTTTGTTGTGCAAAAAGCACATCAGTGTAAAAGAACGTAAAGGCAACGACCATCAGGAAGAACATCAGCCAATATGTCCCGGTGGCGCCGCCGAAGTTCAACTGTGCCCAGTTTGCCGCCCGCTGGATGAAGCCGATTTCCGATGTCAGGAAAAAGCTCGCCAGAACAGCGGGGAAAGTCAACAGCGACTGGGCGAAGATCAGCGGGATCATGCCTGCCATGTTGACCATCAGCGGCAGCGTCGCCTTGACTGGCATCGACATGCGGTTGCCCACACGCCGGCCGGGATACATCACCGGAACGTTGCGCCGGCCCTGCTGGATGAAAACGATGGCAAACACCGTCACAGCCGTTACGATGAGCATGAACAGCAGCAGCAGCCAGCGGTCCGGGTTCTGCCAGATCGCAATCACGTTCTGCGGGATCTGTGCAACAATGCCCGCGAAAATGATCAGAGAAAGGCCTTGCTGGCGGATACCATATTCGGAGATCAGCTCACCAAGCCAGATGGCGAACATGGTCCCCGCCGTCATACTCACGATCACGGCGACAGACGGCAGCAGCGATGCTCCGCTGAACCCGAAATTGTTAATGATCGGCGTACCACCTGCAAAGCTCGAGAACAGCTGGATCTGCCCTACGGCCTGGAGTGCCGCCATCGGGATGGAAAGGATATACGTCCAGCGTTCCATCCATTTGCGGCCCTCACGCTGATCGTCTTCCATGCGCTGTTTCCAGGCAGGGATGATCGGAACCAGCAGCTGCAGAATAATCTGCGCAGTAATGTACGGATAAACACCCATCGCCAGCACCGAAAACGTCTGAATGGTGCCGCCGGACAGCATGTTGAGGATACCGATCACGGTGCTCCCGACCCCGCCGCCTTCAACAATGGACTGGATCGCGAGCCGGTTCGCACCCGGCACAGGGATGTGTGCAGCAGCGCGGTAAATAATCAATATGCCTAAGGTGATCAGCAATTTGCGACGAATATCGTGTGATTTCGCAACGCGGTTGATATACGTCACAACAGAGGATCGCTTCATTGTTATGCTCCTTGATCTCCAACCCGCTTAGTTTTCGATTATTTCGACTGAACCGCCGGCCGCTTCGATCTTCTCGCGAGCGCCTTTCGTCACGCGGTGCGCCGAAACCTTCAACGCAACTTTCACCTCGCCGCGCCCGAGGATCACAACAGGATTCTCTGGCTTGCGCAGCAAACGTGCCTCGTTGAGCGTTTCCGGGTTGATTTTGCTCTTGGCTTTGAAACCTTCGAGCTGATCAAGGTTGACTTCGTTGTAGGTCACCTGGTTGAGCGGGGTGAAACCGCGCTTGAACGGCAGACGGCGGAAAAACGGCAGGTTGCCGCCCTGATGGTAAAGGCGGGTGCCGCCACCGGCCCGGGCGCCCTGGCCCTTCATGCCGCGGCCCGCAGTCTTGCCCTGGCCGGCAGAAGTACCACGGCCAACGCGTTTGCGTTTTTTGGTCGAGCCGTCATTCGGCTTTAATTCGTGCAGCTTCATGCTTCACCTTCTTCAACTTTCACGAGATGACTGATCTTTGCAATCATGCCGCGAATGACATCGGTATCCTTTTGGGTCACCGTCTGGTTCATCTTGCGAAGCCCAAGAGCCCGCATGGTGTCCTTCTGGCGCTGGTTGTACCCGATCGGGCTTCTCACCATTGTTATATTAAGGACGCGCGCCTTCTGTTTCTTCGCCATCACATCACTTCCTTCGATCCCAGAAAGGCGCCAGGTCGGCGGCAGGTTTGCCGCGGCGATCTGCTTCCTTTTCCACGAATTTCAATTGAGTGAGCGCATCCATCGTGGCCTTGACCACGTTGAGAATATTTGCACTGCCAAGCGACTTGGTCAGGATATTGCTGATGCCTGCCGCCTCAACAACCGCGCGCACCCCACCGCCGGCGATCACGCCGGTACCGGGGGAGGCCGGCTTCAGCATCACGCGAGCGCCGCCCGTCTTGCCCAGCACTTCGTGCGGTATGGTCGTGTTGAACATCGCCACCTGGCGCATGTTCTTGCGGGCGCGTTCCGTCGCTTTACGCATCGCGTCCGGCACGGAATTGGCTTTACCGACGCCAACACCAACTTTGCCGCGCTTGTCACCGGCAACAACCGCCACTCGGAAAGAAAAACGACGACCACCCCTCACAACCTTCGCGACGCGGGCAATTTCAACCACGCGCTCTTCAATTTCCGGTTCCATTTCATACGACGTAAGATCCGACATGCTGTTCTCCTGTTACTTTCCTAAAACTTCAGGCCGCCCTTGCGAGCGCCTTCGGCCAGCGCTTTCACACGTCCCATGTACCGGAAACCGCCGCGGTCAAATACGACCTGCGTGATGCCCTTTTCAAGCGTGCGGCGGGCCAGGGTCTCACCAATCAATTCCGCCTGCTCCAGTTTCGACTTGCCTTTGACTTCTTTCCGAAGGTCTTTATCCAGCGTGGAAGCCGAAGCAACCGTGCGGCCGGCTCGGTCGTCGATCACCTGCGCATATATCTGCGTCAGGCTGCGGAACACGTTCAGACGCGGGGTCTCAGCCGTACCCGAAATATTCTTGCGCACCCGGCGATGCCGCCGCAGGCGCGCTTCGTTTCTTGATTTCTTCGCCATAACTACACCTACTTCTTCCCAGACTTTCCGGCCTTGCGGCGAATGTATTCGCCCTGGTAGCGGATGCCTTTGCCCTTGTACGGCTCCGGCGGTCGGACTTTTCGAATGTTGGCAGCTACCTGCCCCACAGCCTGCTTATCATAGCCCAGGACGCGGACTTCACGGCCGCGGTTCTCACTCTGGAACTCAATCCCTTCCGGAGGAACGACTTCCACCGGGTGTGAGTAACCGACGTGCAGCACCAGGTTCTTCCCGGACATCTCCGAACGATAACCGACGCCTTCGATCTCGAGGACCTTCATAAAGCCTTCGCTGACGCCCATAACCATGTTGTTGATCAGGGCACGGGTCATGCCGTGCAGGGCGCGATGTTCGTTCTCATCCGACGGCCGGGAGACAGTCAGGACGCTTTCTTCCATTTTGATCTTCATCGCCGCCGGGAACGTGTGCGCCAGTTCACCTTTCGGTCCTTTGACCTTGACGGTGGAACCGGAGACTTTCACATCTACACCGGTCGGGATGTTGACGGGTAATTTACCAATCCGAGACACTTTGTACCTCCGTCCTTACCACACCTTGCAAAGGACTTCGCCGCCGACGCCAAGCTGGCGGGCGCGGTTCCCGGTCATCACACCCTTCGGTGTGGACAGGATGGCGATGCCGATCCCCGAGAGTACCCAGGGGATGTCGTCTTTCTTGGTGTAGATGCGCCGGCCGGGGCGGCTGACACGCTCAAGACCTGAAATAACAGGTTTGCGGGAGCGGCGCTGGCCGACATATTTCAGTTTCAACCGCAGGACGCGATGTCCGGTCTTCTCGTCATCAACAACCTGAAAGCCGTCGATGAAACCTTCCGACTTCAAAATCTCTGCAATAGACACTTTCAACTTGGAACTCGGCATTGCGACGGCGTTGTGGCCGGTCATTGCCGCATTCCGGATGCGGGTCAACATATCTGCAATAGGATCATTCACGCTCATTCTTATAACCTCCAGCCTACCAGGAAGACTTTACAACACCAGGAATTTTGCCTTCCAGGGCCAGTTCACGGAAGCAGATCCGGCATAAACCAAACCGGCGCATGTAACCACGCGGGCGACCACACTTCTTGCAGCGGTTGCGAACACGTACTGGGTATTTCCGGCGCGATTCTCGAATCACTATACTCTTTTTCGCCATCGTTATCCTTCCTTGCTGAACGGCATACCAAGGCCGGCGAGCAAACGCCGCGCCTGGTCGTCCGTTTCGGCAGTCGTCACAATCGTAATTTCCATTCCCCGGACCTTGTCGATCTTGTCGTAAACGATCTCAGGGAAAATCAGCTGCTCGTGCAGACCCAGCGTGTAGTTCCCGCGCCCGTCAAACGAATTGGCGGGGACGCCGCGGAAGTCACGCGTGCGGGGAAGGGCCACGTTGATGAGGCGATCGAGGAAAGCCCACATCTTATCGCCCCGGAGCGTCACTTTCACGCCAATCGCGCGGCCTTCGCGCAGCTTGAAGTTCGCGATGCTCTTCTTGGCCTTCGTGACCACCGGTCGCTGACCGGTAATGCTCTCCACGTCCGCGGTTGCAGCTTCCAGCGTTTTCGGATTGTCCAGGGCTTCGCCCATTCCGATGTTCACGACCACTTTGGAGACCTTCGGAACCTGCATAACATTTGTGAGCCCAAGATCTTCCATCAACGCCGGAGCAATCAGTTCTTTATACGTATTTTTCATTTGAATCCGTGACATTTTCGTCTCTCCAGGTTGCACTAGCCTATCTCGGCTTCGCACTTCTTGCAGATCCGCTTGATCTCGCCGTCTTCACGCTGGATAGCCACCCGGGTGGGTTCATCACACTTCGGGCAGACCAGCATCACGTTCGAAATGTGGATCGCGCCTTCGTACTCAATAATTCCAGGGTTTACGGTGCGGCCCTGGGTCTGGACCTGGCGCTGGTGCTTCTTGCGGATATTTATGCCCTGCACCACCACTTGTGCCGTCCTGGGCATCACCTTGATGACCTCACCGCGCAGTCCCTTGTCCGAGCCGCCGATAACCTCGACATTATCGCCTTTTTTGATTTTTGCTTTCATTTCACATGTCCTTCGTCGATCATCCAGAACCAATCGAGGCTCAGAGGACTTCCGGCGCGAGGGAAACGATTTTCATGTAGCCTTTTTCACGCAGTTCGCGCGCCACGGGCCCAAAAATACGCGTCCCTCTGGGGTTCTTTCCATCCGTATCCAGGATCACGGCTGCGTTGTCGTCGAAACGGATGTAAGAACCATCCTCGCGCCGCCATTCCTTGGCGACACGCACGACCACAGCCTTGACCACATCACTCTTCTTGACGGAGCCGTTAGGATTTGCCAGTTTGACCGAAGCCACAACCACGTCCCCGACCCGCCCGAAACGGCGCCGGGATCCACCCAATATGCGGATCACAGACAGCTCACGTGCGCCGGTATTATCGGCAACCTTTAAGCGAGTTTCTCCGATGATCATCTTTCTACTCCACGTCCTGCACCGTCTCGTTCCGGCGCAAAATCGACTCCACTACCCAGCGTTTCTCTTTCGAAAGCGGGCGGCTTTCAACAATGCGGACCTGGTCCCCAACTCGGCTGCCGAGTTCGTCGTGCGCTTTCACACGCTTGCGGCTGTGCACAACCTTCTGGTACAGCGGGTGGCGGTAGGTTCGGGAAATTTCAACGACGACCGTTTTCGTCATTTTGTCACTGGTGACAACACCATCCAGACGTCGGCGTTTGTTCATGCTTCACCTTCCAATTCGTTTTCTTTCTCATGCAGAACCGTCATCAGTCGGGCGATCTGCCGGCGAGTGATTCGCAGCCTGTTGGTGTCAGTCAGTTCACCGGTTGCCGTCTGGAACCGGAGTTTCATCAGCTCTTCCCGGGCGTCATCCAGGCGTTCGTGGATCTCGTCCACTGTCAGTTCTCGTATTTCTTCCGCTTTCATCTCACTACTCCGTTGCGGCATCCTGGCGGGTGATGACTCGGGTCTTTACTGAAAGTTTGTAAGACGCACGGACCAACGCCTCGCGGGCAAGATCCTCCGGCAGACCACCAACCTCAAACAGCACTCGACCGGGTTTCACAACTGCGACCCAGAACTCCACGTTACCCTTACCCTTACCCATGCGGGTCTCGGCAGGCTTCTGCGTAATCGGCTTGTCCGGAAAAATGCGGATCCAGACTTTACCACGACGGCGCAGGGCACGCACAATCGCGCGACGGGCAGCTTCAATCTGGCGCGCCGAAACCCAACCGGGTTCCAGCGCCTGCAGACCCAATTCACCGAAATGAATGTCTGCACCACGAGAGGCTCGCCCCTTCATGCGACCGCGCATCTGTTTTCTGTACTTCACGCGTTTTGGCATTAACATAGTTCAGTTCCTCAATATCGTTACTGTCGATCGCTCGGTCACTCGCTGACGTAAACGCCTTCTGACGTCCCGGCAACCTCTTCAACCTCAGGAAGAACCTCGCCTTTGTAAATCCAGACCTTCACACCGATAGAACTGTAGGTGGTGTGGGCTTCAACCTGGGCATAATCAATGTCTGCACGCAGGGTCTGCAGGGGCACGCGCCCCTCACGCAGCCACATACGGCGGGCCATGTCTGCACCGCCGAGGCGTCCGGAAACCTCAATCTTGATCCCTTCGGCGCCCTGGCGCATCGCCTGCTGGATGGCACGTTTCATCGCACGGCGATAGCCGATACGGCGCTCAAGCTGGCCGGCGATGTTCATCGCGACCAGGTATGCATCCATGTCAGGGTATTTAATCTCTTTGATGTCCAGGTCGATCTTCTTTCCAACCAGGTTCTCAAGATCTTTGCGCAGTTTCTTAATGTTCTCGCCTTTTCGACCGATCAAGATGCCGGGCTTTGCACTGTGAACGAGAATTTTCACCTTGCCGGGGAAACGCTCAATCTCAACACGGGAGACTCCCGCACGGGGGGCGTATTCGTGCACCATATCGCGGATGGCAAAATCCTGGTGGAGCATGTCCACGTAATTCTTGCCTTCTGCAAACCAGCGACCGTCCCAGGTCTTATTGACTTTCAAACGAAAGCCAATCGGATGTACTTTGCGTCCCATATTTTCTCCTATTCTTCCTTATGCCTCGCGCTCACGCAGGACGACGGTAATGTGCGAAGATCGATGCAGCCAGGGTTTGAACCGGCCGCGTGCGCCAAAACGGCGCCATTTCCGGGTCGGACCTTCGTCCGCAAAAATGCGGTGGATATACAGGTCATCACGGCTGATCCCAAAATTCTCTTCAGCATTAGCCATCGCAGACGCTACCAGCTTGGAAATCGGCCCGGCAGCCCGGTTCGGGACGAAGCGGAGCATCTCGATCGCTTCCTGCACGTCCTTGCCTCGAACCAGGTCTACAACCAGGCGAACCTTCTGCGCAGAGATCGGAACACGACGCGCAAATGCGTAAATGTCATTGTTTTCCATCGCTGCCGCCTCTATCGTTTCTTTCTCTCGATGATATGGCCGCGGAACGTGCGCGTCGGAGCAAATTCGCCCAGGCGATGTCCGACCATATTCTCGGTCACGTAGATGGGGATATGACGACGACCGTCATGCACGGCGATCGTGTGCCCCACCATCTGAGGGAATATGACACTCGCGCGGCTCCAGGTGCGCACCACCTTCTTATCGCCCTTGGTGTTCATGTCCTCAATTTTTTTCAGCAGTTTAGGGTCTACAAAAGGCCCTTTTTTCAGTGATCGTCCCATGTCAACTTCTCCAAATGCTTCAGGCAGCCCAGCTCGGGATTAACTCCCGGTCCTATTTAGCGGCCGGCAGCCTGAAACCTATCTCCTACCGCCGCTTGCGGCCCCGACGACGAACGATGTATTTATCCGTCTCTTTGTTGTTGCGGGTCTTCTTACCCAGGGTCGGCTTGCCCCAGGGGCTCTTCGGCCCGGGCATACCAATCGGCGAACGGCCTTCACCACCACCATGCGGATGGTCGCGTGGGCTCATCGCCGAACCACGCACCGCCGGGCGAATGCCCATGTTGCGCTTGCGACCGGCTTTACCAAGCTTGACATTTCCGCTGTCCACGTTCCCGATCTGGCCGATCGTGGCGTAGCAGGTCTGGCGGACCAGGCGCACCTCGCCTGACGGCAGGCGGATCTGCGCATAATCGCCTTCCTTGGCCATCAGCTGGGCGGAAGAACCCGCTGCACGGACGATCTGTCCGCCGCGGCCTTCTTTCAGCTCAATATTGTGGATGAGCGTGCCGGCCGGGATGTTCGCAATCGGCAGACTGTTGCCGGGGCGGATGTCCACGTTTGCTCCGGATACAACCGAATCGCCAACTTTCAGGTTGAGCGGCGCAATAATGTACCGTTTCTCACCGTCGGCGTAGTTCAGGAGCGCCAGGCGGGCCGTACGGCCGGGATCGTATTCGATCGCTGCGACAGTGGCGGGAATGCCGTGCTTGTCGCGTTTAAAATCGATCACGCGCACCTTGCGGCGGCTGCCGCCGCCACGATGGCGCACAGTCACGCGCCCGGAATTGTTCCGGCCTGAGAACTTCTTACGGGAAATCACGAGCGAGCGTTCGGGCTTAGTCTTGGTGATCTCGTCGAACGTATGCCCGGTCATACCCCGGCGGCCGGGGGTCGTCGGTTTATATTTCTTGACAGCCATTATTTCACACCTTCAAAGATATCGATCGTATCCTCGGGCGACAGCGTGACGATAGCCTTCTTATACGCACTCTTGCGTACGGCTACCTGCCGGCTTTTCGCACGGCGGGTCCGTTTCGCCGGGACATTGATGATATTCACTTTCATAACTTCGACGTCAAACAGCGTTTCCACCGCGTCCTTCACCATCGCCTTGGTCGCATTGCGTGCGATTTCAAATACGTACTGGTGCAGCACGCTGTTCTGGTAGTTTGACTTTTCCGTAATGATCGGCCTTCGAAGCACATCATATATCGTCGTCATCTCTCGTTCTCCTATCCCAAATAGCCGCTGATTACGTCCAGCGCTTCGACCGGAAGGACGATCTTGTCGTAACCCAACAAATCGCGGACGTTGAGGTAGTTTGCGTTAAGGACCTTCAACGTAGCCAGGTTCTTCGCAGACAGCACAACATTCTCAAAGTCGCCCTTGGAAGCCGGGACGAGGAGCAATGTGGAGGCATCCCCGACCAGTTTCTCAATGGCTTCTGCGAATTCTTTCGTCCTGGGCGCATCCATCTGCATACCTTCAACAAGCACAACGTCTTCACCGGCGACCTTCACAGATAGTGCAGAGCGAAGAGCTGCGCGGCGCATCTTGCGCGGCATGCTCTTCTCGTATGAGCGCGGCCGAGGAGTGTGTATCTTGCCGCCGCCGACCCACTGCGCAGAACGGATCGAGCCCTGGCGAGCACGACCGGTGCCTTTCTGGCGCCACGGTTTGCGACCGCCGCCGCGGACTTCACTGCGCGTCTTGGTCTTATGTGTCCCCAGGCGAGCGTTCGCCATCTGGCGCACAAATGCCTGGTGCATCAAATCGGTCCGGACCGGAGCTTCAAATACTTCGGACGGAAGTTCGGCGGTGCCGACCTTTTTACCTTTCATGTTCATTACATCTACGTTCATGGCTCTTTGCTCCATTCAATCTCTGTCTGGCGTCTACTGCTTCCGTCCCTCTTTGATCAGGACCAGGCCGCCTTTGGGTCCGGGAATGGACCCCTCAACGCCGAGCAAGTTGCGCTCTGCATCGACCAGCACAACCTTCAAGTTCTGGACGGTCACGCGGTCGTTGCCCATGCGGCCAGGCATTTTCTTTCCCTTCCAGACACGTCCGGGGGAGGTTCCCGCACCGATCGAACCGACTGCACGCTGGCGGTCGGACTGACCGTGGGTAATGTTTGCGCCTTTGAACCCGTGGCGTTTCATCGCGCCGGCAAAACCTTTGCCTTTCGAGGTGCCGATCACGTCAACGCGGTCACCGACGATGAACAGCTGCTCGACCCTCAGTTCCTGGCCTTCGGAGACGCCGGGGTCCTTGGATCGGAATTCACGTAAATATCGCAGTGGGGGGAGATCCGCTCGCTTAAGATGCCCGAGCTGACCGCCAGTCAGCTTGGATGGGTGTGTTTCTACGAAACCCATTTGAACGGCGGAATACCCATCCGTCGCAGGTTTGCGAACCTGGGTAACATAACAAGGCCCAGCTTCTATGAGGGTTACCGGGATAACTACTCCATCCTCATTAAAGACCTGGGTCATGCCAATCTTCTTTCCTAAAAGCCCTTTTAACATCTCAGTTTTCTCCTATGCGGCCTTGCGGCCCAAAAAAAAGATTTTACGAGGACTGTCAATCTGGGCGAGACTGCATCATCCTCAAGTGCGATAGTCAACTCCCGGCTATGAACGTCTCGTGTCTGGTGTCCACAACCGGAGGCTCTTTTCGCACCGCAAACTTGCTCGTTTGGGTCCGCACCTGTGTGTGCGGGTCCTGCGTATTGTTAAATTTTGATTTCGATATCCACGCCCGCGGGTAAGTTCAGGCGCATCAGCATGTCAATCGTCTTCGAATCCGGGTCCAGGACGTCAATCAGTCGATTGTGAGTCCGGATTTCAAAATGCTCGTGCGAATCTTTGTCAATAAACGTCGACCGGCGAACGGTGAAGCGCTCTTTCTTGGTCGGAAGCGGGACGGGACCCACAACCCGAGCGCCGGTGCGTTCTGCGGTATCAACAATCCGCTTGGCGGACTGATCGAGAACGCGATGATCATAGGCTTTCAAACGGATACGAATTTTCTGCTTCGCCATGATTCACCTACTCCAGGATCTGCGTGATCACACCGGCGCCGACGGTCAGGCCGCCTTCACGGATGGCGAATTTAGAGCCCACTTCCAGCGCCACCGGTACGATCAATTCCACTTCCAGGTTCACATTATCTCCGGGCATCACCATCTCCA
>JBFGQG010000025.1:0-15650 GCA_041564295.1 Anaerolineales bacterium
ATGCCTTCTTTTGCAGAATCCGTTGGGCTGCTCCGCTCGCTGCTGATCTATTACGGCCATCCGCTGCGACATCGACGATTGCTTCACCTGTACAGACCGTTCGTTCAAGCCGGTGACCTTGTATTTGATCTCGGTGCTCACGTCGGTAACCACAGCCGGGCATTCCTGGCCATGGGGGCCAATGTCCTGGCGATCGAACCTCAACCGCTTTTTGCTCGTTTCCTCCTGCGCAGATTCACCCGAAATCCGCGTTTTACATTGAATCGATGTGCGATTGGCGATGCAGAAGGCTACGTGGACCTCTTTTTGAGCAGCCGCACGCCGACCGTGAGCACGGCCACCCAGGAATGGATTAAAGAGGTTGAATCAACACAGTCGTTCTCCACGGTTCGTTGGGACAAAAGACTCTCGGTGCAGCAGAGAACGCTGGACAGCCTGATTGAAGAACACGGAGAACCGGCATTTATCAAGATCGATGTGGAAGGTGGTGAATCTGGCGTATTGAATGGACTCTCCAGGTCTGTGCATGCGCTTTGTTTTGAAATTGTGCCGCCCGGAAAAGACAATGGTTTGAGATGCGTTGATCGGCTTAATATCTTGGGCAATTACAATTTCAATTGGAGTACGGGAGAGCTGTCTCGTCTTCAGCCAGAATGGTGCGGCCTGAAAGAAATAGAGGCTCGGATCCGGGCTCTTCAGCCATCAGATCGCGAGGTCAATATCTATGCCAGGCGAGTTTAAACCCGATTTCCAGCGTTATTTGAGTGCAAAAGTTACTGTGGACGACAGGGCGTTGAACCGCAGGGTCTGGGAAGAATTGGCAACTCGTTCACCAATGAACCCCAAAATCCTCGAAGTTGCCTGCGGAACGGGCACCATGTACGCCAGGATGCACGCCTGGGGCTTGATTTCCGGGTCAGCCACCTATCTGGGAATTGATATGGCTCCTGAGAACGTCAATAAAGCCTCTGAAACAGGCTATCCGGGAGAACCAAACTTCACCTGCGCCGACCTTTTCGATCTCCAACCCGACAGCAGCTATGATTTGTTAATTTCATCTGCATTTCTTGACCTGGTCTCGCTCGATTCAGCACTGCCTCACCTGATTCGAATTCTTAAACCTGGTGGGCTGGCCTATTTCCCGATTAACTTCGATGGCCTGACATATTTTGAACCCGTCCATCCAGCGGACGCGCACGTGCTGGACGCATACCATGCCAGCATGGACGACCGCCCAGGCGGCGGACACAGCCAGACGGGAAGGCGACTTTTCCGGGCACTGCCGGCTGCCGGCTTTGAGATTCTGTCAGTTGGGGCGTCGGATTGGATGGTTTTCCCCTCCTCAGGATCGTATCCTGGCGAGGAAGCTTACTTCCTGCGTCATATCCTCCACTTTTTTGAAAAGTCCTGTGCCGGTGCTCCCGGCCTTGCTGGTTGGTTGGCAGATCGCAAGGCGCAGATCGGCAGAGGGGAATTGGTTTACATTGCCCACCAATACGATTTCCTCGCACAGCGCCGGTTTTAGTGCGCGTCAAAATCACATGCGCAGGATAAAATAATAAGTTTCGATTAGATGTTTTCAGGTACGCTGAATAAATGATTCGAAAACTGCCTGGTTGGGACCTGTCGGATTTCCGACCACCAGACTCTGGATATCCGGCTCCCAGGAAATAATCTTCGCTGAGATCAACGGCTCTATATCTCTATTATTATCTGTACCGCCGGTCACATGGTTTGCCTGATATCCAAACGCTCTATTGGTGCCGACCGCATGATCCATAACAAAGGTCTGGTGTGGTTGCAGGTTGATTGGTCGCATGACAATGGCGTCGCGAAAATCAATCCAGCCGGAAAATACATCACTGCCAATACCCGTATTGGTGTTGCTTACCTGTCCCCGATTATTAGTTGTAACCTGGGTAACGACATTCAACATCCCCAGTGACCCGTTATTGATGAAGCGAAGACTAAAGTTATGCACTTCACCAACATCAATATTGATACCCATTCCTGGGCCTCCAATATAATCTACGATTTCTAGCTCAACGAAGTCATAAAGGTAAGCTAGAAGAGCCTGGTTCAGATCGCTTGATTTGAAGTCGCTCATTATTTCCTCCATCCCGGAATACACCACGCAGTACATTCATTGCCAGCTTTTTCGAAACTGACGTCAGATAAACTATATATTTTTCGAAACGGCTTGTCAAACCTGGCAAAGCGAATGAGATGCGAGTTGATTATTCCTTGCAAATTGAGCCTTTCTGTCAGGAAAACCAGGAAGGATTCAAGAACGAGGTTAGACAGGGGCATCTGCATGTAACCATGGATAATCCAGCGGATATTAATTCCCACGGGTGCCTGAAACTCAAAATTTGTAACCGTCAAATGTTATAATCGTCCATGTTGAAAACCGGCGGGGGAACGTCCGATAAGGAAACCAACCCCTGCTTTTAAATTCATTCTATTGGAGAGGTATATGTCGAATTTTAAAGTTTCAATCATCGGTGCCGGGATGACAGGGGCCACCGCCGCCCACTGGCTCGCAGAGCATGAAATTGCTGATATTGTTCTCGTCGATATCGTCGAAGGAATGCCCCAGGGAAAAGCACTGGACCTGCTTGAAGCCATGCCCGTCATCGGTAAAGATGTTTCGGTCGTAGGGACCAACGATTATGCAGACACCGCCGGATCGGACATCATCGTTATCACAGCCGGTCTGCCCAGAAAGCCCGGTATGAGCCGAGATGACCTCCTGGCTACGAATGCCAAGATCGTCGCCACAGCCACCGAAGAAACCATCAAGACATCGCCGAACGCGATCTATATTATCCTGACCAATCCCCTCGATACCATGTGTTATGTGGCCTGGAAAAAGAGCGGCCTCCCGCCGCACAAGGTCATTGGTCAGGCTGGAATCCTCGATTCTGCTCGCATGCGAGCGTTCGTTGCCATGGAAACCGGCGTCAGTGTGCAGAACATTAACTGCTACGTGCTCGGTGGACACGGCGACGACATGGTGCCGCTCGTCAGACATTCCAATATTGCTGGCGTCCCCCTGAACGAATATCTTAATCCGGAAAAACTCGACGCCATAGTGACGCGGACCCGTAAGGGCGGCGGCGAGATCGTCAGCCTGCTCAAGACGGGCAGTGCTTTTTACGCACCGTCGGTCGCGATCGTCCAGATGGTCGAATCGATCTTGAAGAACAAGAACCTCATCGTCCCCTGTGCAGCATACATGCAGGGTGAATACGGCTTGAATGATATCTATTTTGGCGTTGCGACAATGCTGGGCCGAGAAGGCGTCGTTAAGATCGTCGAATACGACCTTAACGAAGAAGAAATGGCTGCATTGAAGACGTCAGCAGCTGGTGTTGCAGATGCAACAGCAGCAGTTAAAAAAATGATCTGATCGGGCAGTTACGCCCGACACACGAGGAGTTAAGAAATGGCTGATACCCTAACCATAACCGACAACCGTACCGGAAAAACCTACGAAATCCCCGTTGAACATGGGACGATCGACGCTATGGCGCTGCGATCGATTAAAACCGATCCTGAAGACTTCGGTCTGATGACTTATGATCCGGGTTTTAAGAATACCGCTTCGACAAAAAGTACGATCACGTATATCGACGGCGACAAAGGCATCCTGCGCTATCGCGGCTATCCGATCGAACAGCTGGCTGAAAAAGCCTCATTCCTCGAAGTTGCGTACCTGATCCTGAACGGCGAACTGCCGACGAAGGAACAGTACAAAGTATGGGAATATGACGTCCTGCACCACACTTTTTTGCACGAGAACGTCAAGACCATGATGCATTCTTTCCGGTACGATGCGCATCCAATGGGTATGTTCATCAGCACCGTTGCCGCTCTATCCACTTTTTATCCTGAAGCCAACCAGGTCCTCAATCCGGAAGTGCGCTATAAGCAAATCGTCCGGCTTGTCGCCAAGGTCCCCACGATCGCGGCATTCTCTTACCGCAACACGCGTGGCCTGCCGTATGTCTACCCGGACAATGACCTGAGTTACACCGGCAATTTCCTGCGCATGCTTGATACCATGACCCAGGTCAAATATGAGCCGGACCCGGTCCTCGAACGCGCCCTGGATATCCTCTTCACGCTGCATGCCGACCATGAACAAAACTGTGGTACGGCGACTATGCGAGTGATCGGCTCCAGCCAACCTGACCCGTTCTCTGCGATGGCGGGAGCAGCAGCTGCACTATATGGGCCGCTCCACGGCGGCGCCAATGAAAAAGTGCTGCGGATGCTCACGGCGATCGGTGATGTTAAGAACGTGCCTGAATTTGTCGAAAAGGTCAAGAAACGCGAAACACTGCTCTTCGGCTTTGGCCACCGCGTTTATAAGAACTATGACCCGCGCGCAAAGATCATTAAGAAAGTCGCGGACGAGGTCTTTGAAGTCACCGGCCGCAACCCACTGCTCGATATTGCCCTCGAACTCGAAAAAGTTGCCCTGGAAGACGAATTTTTCGTTTCGCGGATGTTGTATCCGAACGTCGATTTCTATTCCGGCATCATCTACCAGGCCATGCGCTTCCCGATCGCCATGTTCCCGGTGCTGTTCGCAATCCCGCGCACCATCGGCTGGCTGTCCCAGTGGGTTGAACTGCTGAATGACGACGACCAGAAGATCGCTCGCCCGCGCCAGATCTACCTCGGCGCAGACAGCCGTGATTATGTCCCCTGGGACAAGCGCGGATAAACCACTTCGTTTTTCCGATCTGCAGCGCCAGGGTTATGCCTGGCGCTCTTATTTTTTACTGCCAGTTTCCGATCTTATTTCTTATTCTGTGCTGTTGGTGCGTTGCATCAGTTATTTCAAGAGGTATCCCTTCTGCGCGATGTTATAATCCCAACGGAACAGACATGGCATCCAGAATACTCATCGTCGAAGATGAACCTGCACTCCAGGAAACCCTGGAATACAACCTGACCCACCAGGGATATGAGATCACCGTGACCGGCGACGGTCTGAAAGCCGTCGAATCGGCGCGCGAGTTCCAGCCGGATCTGGTTGTATTGGATGTGATGCTGCCCGGTATCGACGGATTTGAAGTATGCCGGATTCTGCGGCAGGAGATGAATGTGCCGATCCTGATGCTGACTGCCCGGGATGCAGAAATCGATCGCGTGATCGGGTTGGAGATTGGGGCAGACGACTATCTCACCAAACCCTTCTCAATGCGCGAACTGCAGGCACGGTTGAAGGCCTTGCTCCGCCGGGTCCGTTTAGATCAGGAAGATTCCGCCAGGGAAATAACAGAGTCGAATGGTGGTACTTTCCTGCGATTCGGAGACCTGCAGATCAATCTCGTCCGGCATGAAATCACTCGCGCAGGTGAGCCGCTCCCATTAAAGCCGAAAGAATACGAATTGATGGTTTACCTGGCCCGGCATCGCGGCCAGGTCCTGACCCGTGACCTCATCATGGAGACGGTCTGGGGGTGGGATTACACGGGGGGGAGCCGGACGGTGGATGTCCATGTCCGCTGGCTGCGGGAAAAAATTGAGTCGGACCCGGCGAACCCGATGCGGATTGTGACCGTACGCGGTATCGGATACCGTTTCGAGGGGTAAATCTTGTTCCGCAGCATCCGCTGGCGTATCACCCTGCTTTTTGCGCTGCTCATCAGTTTGACCGTTCTTACGCTCGGTCTTTACCTGACGGCTCAGGCCCGTACTTACCTGATTAACGACCTGCGAAACGACCTTGTGACGCAGGCAAAGTTGTTGAGCGGGCTGCTGGAAGGTCTCGAAATCAATTCCGAAAATAGCGATCTGCTGAACGAACTCGCTATTCGATGGCGCGGCGAGCTCAACCTGCGCGTGACCATCATCGGATTGGATGGGACTGTGCTGGCAGAATCGGACCAGGAACCGTCTATGATGGAAAACCACGCCGATCGGGAGGAAATTATTCAGGCGCTTTCAGAGGGCCAGGGAACGAGCATCCGTTTCAGCAATACGCTGGGTTTCGACACGCTGTACGTAGCGCTCTCAATCGAACGACAAAGCCAGGCTGCCGGCACACTGCGACTGGCCATCCCACTGGATCAGGTTGATGCGAATGTTTTCCGCCTGCAGCGTACGATCCTCATCGCTTCACTCGTCACCATCGTCCTATCAATCGTGATCGTCGACATGATCTCACGGAGCACCGTCAGGCCTCTTCTGGAACTCACCGTATCTGCGCGGAAGCTGACGGCGGGCGACCGCTTCCTGATGCGGGCGCCGGCAACGCGTGATGAAGTCGGAGACCTGGCAAGAGCGCTTAACCAGATGTCCGACAGGCTAAGCGGCCAGGTCGACGCTTTGAACGCCGAGAAAGAAAAGCTGACGACCATTTTGCAGCAGATGGAAAGCGGTGTCCTGATGGTAGATCCGCACGGACAAATCGCACTGATCAATCGAGCCGCGGAACGAATCTTCCGGATCGATGAGGACGAAGCTCTGGAACGGTCTCTCGTAGAAACCTTGCGCCTGTACCAGGTCGTCGATATTTGGCAGAAAGCGCGAGACACCCAGAAAGAAGAAATCTTGTCCTTCGACCTTGTGCAGAAAGGCCAGTCTTTACAGGTCATCGCCACACCGCTTGGCCATGTCTTAACCGGCTACACCTTGATGATCTTTCACGACATGACGCGATTACGCCAGTTGGAAACGATCCGGCGAGACTTTATCAGCAACATTTCCCATGAACTGCGCACGCCGCTGGCCTCACTCAAGGCTCTGACGGAAACCCTCCTCGACGGTGCTTTGGACGACCCGCCTGCCGCTCGCAGGTTCCTGACTCGGATTGAGACGGAAGTGGATACACTTTCGTTGATGGTCCGGGAACTGCTTGAGCTCGCGCGGATCGAATCCGGCCGCGTACCGATCCGGATCGAGAGAGTCCCGCCCGCCCGTCTCGTGGATGGAGCAGTCGAACGGCTCGTACTGCAGGCGGAAAGAGCCGGGATAGAAGTTTCCATTCAATGCGAGGATAACCTGCCGCCAGTGAGAGCCGACCCGCCGCGCATGCAGCAGGTCTTAATGAACCTGCTCCACAATGCCATCAAATTCACACCGCCGTCAGGCCAGATCATGATAGTTGCGGAAGTCGTGCCGGGAGCCGACCGTGTGCGGTTTGGTGTGCTGGACACCGGTGTGGGCATACCACCCGAAGACCTGCCGAGGATATTCGAGCGTTTCTATAAGACAGATCGAGCGCGCACGGGTGGTGGTACCGGGCTGGGATTGGCAATATCGAAGCACCTGGTCGAAGCGCATGGCGGGCATATCTGGGCAGAGTCTGATGAGGGGGTTGGTAGCCGGTTCTATTTCGAACTTCCCGTCGCGCTATAACTGCCAGCCTGTTTCCAGAGGTATCCCAGAAAACCATTATATTCAAGCGCTTCTCTAAACGTCCCGACGGCAGGAAACTCGACCGGGTCTGGGGCTGGGATTAATCAGGAAGCCAGCGCACTATTGACGTGCACGTCCGCTGGCTCCGGGCAAAAAATAGAAGATGATCCTTCGAATCCGGTGCAATTCATCACGGTTCGTGGATAAGTTTACCGCTTCGATGGTTAGAGGCACGATTTAAGAGTTGTTAACGCGCCGTCAATCCATGCTTAACCCAACTTTCTTTCGGCGTTCCAACAAGTTTTGTATGATGTCTGCCATCTAATCAAACGATCGCAGGTTCTAACTAAATAATGATGAAAAGAATAAGCAATGTACGCATTCCAACGGCGATCTTGATGCTCGTCCTGTCAGCTTGCAGCGGTGGCGATCCAACTGATGCCCCGCTGGTGCGGGATGGCCCATTAGCTGTACAAACGGATGTCCCGCAGACGGATTCCGGTAAAGAAATGGTCAACGGGATTCTGCCGGTGGTTAACCTGCCGGCAGAGCGAATGGCCGAAAGCCTTGAGAACGAAGGCTACGCCGGCAACGTGACGATCGAGGGCATCGGTTCGGGAGCTGGTTTTGAACAATTCTGCGTTACCGGTGAGACTGATAATTCGAACACCTCCCGCACGGTCGAGGACAGTGGGCGCGAATCATGCGCAGCGACCGGCCGAGATCCGATTGAGTTCCGTTTCGGAACGGATGCGCTTTATAATCAGATCACCAGACAGTTAATCGCCTGGGCCGGTGAAAACCCCGCTGCGATCGATGTGGCTAACTACCTGATGTGAGTCGCTCATAATCTGGAGTGTATGGCCGACTGTGTCACCAATACCTGCGAAAGAACGATTTTCCTGGTCGCAGGAAATTTCGTTGAACTGGATAATTCAAACACCAATATGGATTTGTCGGGATAAATCATGGCCAAAGAAAGATCTGTCCTCATTCTCTGTACCGGGAACTCTTGCCGTTCGCAAATGGCGGAAGCGTTCATCAATCATCATATGGGGGATCGCTGGAAGGCCTCGAGCGCAGGAACGCAACCTGCCGAAGCGGTTCACCCACTAGCGCTGAGGGCGCTGGCAGAAGTCGGGATCTTACACAAAGGGCAACCGAAATCCGTAGATGCCTTCAAGAATCACAGGCCTGACATCGTCATCACCGTTTGTGATGATGCCGCTGAAAATTGTCCGGTCTGGCTTGGGAAAGAGATGAAAGTCCATATCCCATTTCCGGATCCTGCGAAAGCTGAAGGGTCGAAGGCGGCCCGGATGGCTTTATTTCGAGAGGTGCGCGACGCGATTGAAAGGGATCTTATCGATTTTCTAAGGAATTTCGACGGTTAAATGAAAAGCGAGATTTATCAAAAGTCTCGCTTTTGAGCCTGCAAAACTATCCCATCCTGCCCGTAATATAACTCTCCGTCAATTCCATCTGCGGTTTTGTAAACATCTGGTTGGTTTCCGAAAACTCAACCAGCTCTCCTAACCAGAAAAAGCCGGTGTAATTCGAGACCCTGGCAGCTTGCTGCATATTATGGGTGACGATGACGATCGTATAATCCTCCTTCAACTCGGCGATCAGGTCTTCAATTTTGCCGGTTGCGATCGGATCCAGGGCAGAAGCTGGTTCGTCCATCAGGATGATGTCCGGCTGCACAGCGACAACGCGGGCAATGCAGAGACGCTGCTGTTCTCCGAGCGAAAGGCTCAAAGCATCGCCTTTCAAATTGTCCTTAACCCTGTCCCATAACGCGGCCTGCCTCAGGCTTTTCTCGACGATTTCATCCAGGCTGTAGCCGTTACCGCTAAGACCGAGTACACGTGGGCCAAAAGCGACATTGTCATAGACCGATTGCGGGAACGGATTGGGTTTCTGGAAAACCATGCCAACGCGCTGGCGGAGCAACGCCAGGTCGTAATTTGGCGCATAAATATCTTCACCTTCGATCCGGATTTCACCGACAACGCGAGTACCAGCGATCGTATCGTTCATGCGGTTAAGACAGCGTAAGAATGTCGATTTACCACAGCCCGAGGGTCCGATCAGCGCGGTGACCTGCTGCGGCAGAACGTCCATATGGATGCTGCTGAGCGCCTTGGACGTGCCGTAGTAGAAGTCCAGGTTTCTGACCTGGATAATATAATCTTGGTCTGACATATTTCCGATTGTAACGCTGAAATGCGCAACTACCAAAACGCCTTTGTTAACGTCCTGTTAAGGCTGTTTGGGGGACGAAACATGCGCCCAAATTGAGAATATAATCCGCATCAATGATCAAGAAAATTACCTTACCATTATTGGTCTTCTTTATTCTGCTTGCCGGCTGCCGGGCTCAAACTACAGCTCCAACGACGGATGGGACCGGCGAAATCGTCTTGAACGATTACATTGAAAACAAAGGCTCTGACACGATTGTCAACCTCGCGCTTGCCTGGGCCGAAAAATACCAGGACGTTCGACCGGAGGTCCGAATCTCGGTCACGGGGGGAGGTTCCGGGACTGGGATCGCCGCTCTCGTAAACGGTACGGTTGATATTGCTAATGCTTCCAGGCAGATCAAGGGGGAAGAGATCGAAGCCGTAGAAGCGAACGGTTCGTCGCCCGTCGAATACGTGATCGCCCGAGACGCAATTGCCGTCATCGTCCATCCGGACAACCCGATCAGCGAACTGACGCTGCAGCAGATCTCCGATATTTATAGTGGGGTCATCAACAACTGGAGCCAGGTGGGTGGGGAAGACCGTCCGATCGTGCGTCTTTCGCGCGAGACGAACTCCGGGACTCACGTCTATTTCCTTGAAGAAGTCTTGCGCCTTGGGGAAAAGGATAATAAGACCCTTTTTTCCCCGGATACGCTGCTGCTGCCCTCTTCTGAAGTGATCAGTGCCGAAGTTCGCCAGAACCCGAACGCGATCGGCTACGATGGTCTCGGTTATGTAACCGAAGACATGAAAGTCATTGCTGTTGCACGTAAACCCGGTGCGCCCTATATCTTACCTTCGGCTTTATCCGTGAATAATAGCGAATATCCAATCGCTCGCGATCTCTACATGTACACGGCCGGTGAAGCAACTGGTTCAGTCAGAGATTATCTGGAATGGATCTTCACAGCAGAGGCACAAGCGATCGTTGAGGAATTGGGATTTGTCCCGATTACACCCTGAATGACCGGGGTGGAGGAGAAATTATTGTTCAATGTCAACAACGTTAACTGAACGTATCGTTACCCGGCTTATCCGGGTATCAGGGTACTCTGCGATCCTGTTTGTTGCCCTGATTTTTTATTTTCTAATGCAATCTGGGCTTCCAGCAATTGCAGAGGTACCTGCATCCACGCTTTTCAGCGCGCGCTGGTACCCGATCGAGGATTTCTTCGGTATCATCCCGCTGATCGGCGGCTCTTTGGTAGTGACCGTCGGCGCAGGCATCGTGGCTTTCCCGCTTGGATTGGGCTCTGCGATCTACATTGCTGAAATCGCGCCTCGTTGGGTGCGCGAAGTATTGAAACCGCTGGTTGAGCTGCTGGCTGGCCTTCCGTCAGTCATGCTCGGGTTTCTCGGGATCATCGTCCTATCACCGATGCTGCGGTCTTCGCTCGATATCCCAACCGGTCTGTCTGCACTGACTGCATCTCTCCTGCTGGGATTTATTTCGCTCCCGACGATCGTATCTGTAGCAGAGGATGCGCTCGATGCGGTACCGAAGTCATACCGTGATGCGGCTCTTGCGCTGGGTGCGACCGATTGGCAGACGATCTGGAGGGTGACTATCCCTGCAGCCCGATCGGGCATCTTTACTGCTGTCATGCTGGGAATCGGGCGAGCAATCGGCGAGACCATGACGGTGATGATGGTAGCCGGCAACGCGCCTGTCATCCCGAAAAGCCTGAGCGTTTTTCTTTCCCCTGTGCGCACCATGACGGCGACGATCGCAGCTGAAATGGGTGAAGTGGCCAATGGGAGCACGCATTACCACGTTTTGTTCTTCATCGGGATCATGCTTTTCCTGATATCACTCCTGGTGAATGTGACCGCATCAGCCGTCATTTTCAAGCAAGTACGCCGGGCGGAACGGATCCTGTCATGAAAACCGTTTCAACTTCCCAATCACGCTACAGTACACAGCGCATCATCTTTTCCTTACTGCTGCTAATGGTGCTCCTGACGGTTATTCCCATCGTTGTCGTCATCGCTTACATCCTTTTGCAGGGCTTACCGGCGATATCGTGGGAATTCCTTTCTGCAATGCCCCGAGACGGTATGCGTGCCGGCGGCATCTGGCCTGCAATTGTCGGGACAATTTACCTGACTCTCGGGACGGCTATCTTCGCCGTACCCCTGGGCATCGGTGCTGCGATCTACCTTTCCGAATATGCACCTGACAATCGCTGGACGCGCTTGATCCGTCTCGCGATCATCAACCTGGCCGGGATCCCATCGGTCGTATACGGGCTGTTCGGTCTCGGGTTGTTCGTATTGTTCCTCAACTTTGGAACGAGCATCCTTGCCGGCTCTCTGACTCTGGCGATTATGACATTGCCGGTGATCATTTCTACGGCAGAGGAAGCGCTCCGATCCGTCCCACAGTCCTTCCGCGTTGTCAGCGTATCGCTTGGTGGGACAAAGTGGCAGACCATTCGTCGTATTGTTCTACCGGAGGCGCTGCCGGGAATCCTGACAGGCGTCATTCTGGGCCTGGAGCGCGCAGCCGGAGAGACTGCACCGATTCTTTTTACAGTAGCCGCATTCTTTCTACCGAGTCTACCCAGTTCACCTCTTGATGCAACGATGGCGCTCCCGTACCATCTTTTCGTTATTTCGACACAGGTACCGGGTATGCCGGTCCAGATCCAGTATGGCACCGCGCTGGTACTCGTTAGTTTTGTGCTGCTGATGAATATGATCGCAGCGACGATCCGTTCGCGTGCACGCGCACGGCGGCAATGGTAGGTTTCTGATGGCTGAAAAGATTGTGATCGAAAATCTCTCGCTGGAATATTCAGATGGCGTTGAAAGCCTCAGAAATATCTCGTTAAAAATCCCGGAAAAAGCGATTTCTGTGCTGTTTGGACCTGCAGGCGGCGGAAAATCCAGCCTCCTGCGCGTCTTGAACCGCCTTAACGACCTGGCGGATGTCGTCAGAGTGGATGGCAAGGTCTGGATCAACGGCCTGAATGTGCTGGATCCGAAAACGAATGTTATCGACCTGCGCCGCCGGGTTGGGATGGTGTTTGCACGGCCGGTTGTTCTACCGCTCACCATTCGCGGAAACCTCACCTACGGGCTGGAGCTCGCTGGAGTTACCAAGGCAAAGAAACTTGATAAAGCCGTAAAACGTAGTTTGAATGCTTCGGCGCTCTGGGATGAAGTTAAAGACCGGTTAGACGACCCTGCATCTACACTCTCAGGTGGACAACAGCAGCGATTATGCATTGCACGCGTGCTGGCGCTGGAACCGGAAATCATTCTTCTGGACGAACCGACGTCCGGATTGGACCCCATCTCTACCGGCAAAGTGGAAGAATCGCTGCAGGAACTCAAAAAGCACTACACGGTTGTGCTGGTACCGCATTCAATACAGCAGGCTGCGCGTATGGCGGACTACGCCACTTTCTTTCTCCAGGGCGAATTGATTGAATCAGCACCGGGCAAAGAGATATTCACGAATCCGAAGGATAAGAGGACCGAAGATTATGTAACTGGCAGGTTCGGCTAAAAAATTTACCTGAATCATGCTAAACTATATGGATACACCATGACACGAGAACGCCTAGATAAACAATTACAGCAACTGCGTAACGACGTCCTATTCCTTGGCAGTATGGTAGAGCAGGCAACGCTGGAGGCTGTCGACGCGCTGAAACGCCGCGACATTGCAAAAGCTAGAGAGCTCTATGCCGGGGATGAAAAAATCAATCAAAAACGGTTTGAAATCGAAGGCGCAGCGCTGATCACCATCGCCACACAGCAGCCAATGGCCCACGACCTGCGAATCCTGGCAGCTGTATTGGAAGTCATCACGGAGCTCGAGCGAATGGGCGATTACGCGAAGGGTATTGCCCGAATCTGTATCAATATCGCCGATGAGCCGCTCCTTAAACCGCTGATCGATATACCGAAGATGGCTGAAATCGCTGTCGATATGCTCCACCGGGCCCTTGAAGCGTTCGTGCAGGAAGATGCTTCGAAAGCACGAATGATCCCACTGGAAGACGATGCAATCGACGACCTGTTCAATACAGTCCAGTACGACCTCCTGCAGTTCATGATCAAGGACCCCTCAACTGTCGATCGTGCAAATCACCTGTTATGGGCTGCTCACAACCTGGAGCGAATGGCGGACCGCGTAACAAATATCTGCGAAAGGACCGTCTTTGTCGCTACAGGCGAAATGACCGAATTCGACCATTCTGACGACGAAGCCGAGGACCTTCTGACAGGGCCGGCCTGATCTTCATAACCCCAACCTGGCAATCCAACACCCCCCAAATGCATTCGGGGGGTGTTATTTTTTGATTTTGTTTTGTGCGGGAAAACCCCGGGCTTAAATGAGCGGAAGTTAGAAGCAGCCACAGCATTGACCCTATCGCCGGCGCCAGATGGCATAGGCCATACCTGTCACCATTGCGAGCGTCCCCCCACTGAGAGCGCCGCCTAACCAGTCAAGCGACACGAGACCGGCTATATTCTCCCCCAGATACCAGCCGCCGACTGCCCCCGAGGCTGCCCACAGCAAAGTGAGCTCGGCAATGCGACCGTATAACCCGAAAATCAGCCCTAAAACCCCCCCTATGGCCCCGGCGATTATCCAGGAATCCAACGTCGTCGCTGCACCGAACCAGAACCAGGCCAGCAGGCCGGCGAGGACGCCGAAAATGCCGAAAAACGGTCCCCATCCGATTTTTCGTTCGATCCAGGCGCCGGCAAACGCCCCGCTAATCAGCCCGCCGATTAATCCGAAGATATGCCCGACTGCAGCCCCGGACATTGAAAGACCCAATAAACCCCCTGATAGAAAACCGGCAACACCCCAGATTCCCGGTTGGACAAGATAGTTGTTCAAACCGCGGCGGCGTAACCAGCGGCGGATGCTGGACATCCCCGTTGTGTATCCGGTGAAACGTGCGGGCCAGGAAGTTGGCACTCTTGGCGGTAATTGGGGGCGGAGAGACTTCGGCAGCGGTAAATGCGGGATGCGCGGACGAAATGTCACGGTTGGCGAGGAGGGTCGGGCCTGCCCGGTGGCAGCCGGACCAGGAGACACTGCTGCCGGTTTCGATTCTATCTTTCGGACCTGGACAGGTCGCCGGACTGGCAGGGGTGATTTCTGGCATTCCGGGCACAGGTCGAGATGCGGGCTGTACACGTGGCCGTTTTTGCAGTGAACGAGTGATTTCATCGTTTCGGCCAAAAGCTGTTCCCATTCACCAGGGGTCGGGCGGGCAGACGGTACTTCATGACCGATAATAAAACAGCGTTTGAACGCGTCTGCAAGCAGCGGATGGGCAAGGTGGAGATCCACAACCGGTTCGACGAATTTCCTCGCCTGCGAACGATAGGGAATAAGGCCTTTCTCAATCCGTTCCGGTAGGGATAGTTTTTCTTTCGAACTGACCCAGCGTGCCCGGAACGGATGGTTCCCGTCATAGAGCAATTGGAATATCAACACGGCCAGTGCGAAACGATCATGTTCCGGCCTACGGACCGTTTTTTTCAAATCCCTGCGCTGCATTTCCGGCGGTAAATATTCCGGTTTGCCCACCTCGCAGAGATGCGTACGGCGACCGCCTGCATTTGTTCGAGTGATCACCTGGAAAGAATCTGTATCGATCAAAGTCACCAGGGTTTTTTGCGAGACCAGCACGTTGCTTTCATTCAGGTCACCGACGACATAGCCGCGCTGGTGGATTGCGCCGAGGGCTGCGGCAATGTTGTATGCCGTATTATGGAGATGGATGAGCGTAAAACCCCGGAACGTTTGCAGGCGCAGGCGAGGATGAAAGACGTTGAGAACCGGAACGGCGTCCTTGATGTTCGGCATCAGGTAGCCAGCCAGTCCATCCTGATCGTAGAGGATGTCGACCGGCCAGGCGATCGACCGATGCCCCATCTTTTCTGCGGGGTCGTCTGGTGGGTATGCGATCATCCATTCCAGTTTGTGTTCGCGTTCTTTTTTTTCCCTGCTGAAAATCTTGGCCAGCCAGAGCGGCTGCCCGGCTCTGC
>JBFGQG010000026.1:0-15605 GCA_041564295.1 Anaerolineales bacterium
TCTCGATCGGCCTGGGGTTGCGTAGCGGTCTCCAGCGCGGGGTCAATGGTTTCTCCATTGAGAATAAATGGTTCACCCGCTACGTCCGCGATGATTAAATTCTGGTAATTGCTGATACCAGTCTCTTCATCGACCACAATTTGCGCGATCATGAACCCCCAGCCTTCGACCAGTTCAGGCGTCAGCGGCAGGCCATTGCCATCCAGCATTGAAATGGTGACGACCGGTTTCCCTTCGACCAAATCCACCCCCTGGATTTCTGCTTTCAAGCCGGGACCAGGTGCGATATATATCGAACCTGGGGGGCCCTGGTCCCCCTCCGGACCTTCAGGCCCAGTTTCGCCCCTTTCACCTTGAACGCCTTGTGGACCGATTGCGCCTTCTGCACCCACCGGACCTGCAGGACCGGCACATGCGATAAGGCCCCATGCTAGGATCAATGTGAGAACAGCTAACAAAATTCGCAGTAAAGAATGTTTATTGGCTTTCATTTTCCCCTCCAGATTGTTGTGAATGAAGTATGAGGTTAAGCAGTTCTTCCCCATGTATGACAGAGTGATGTTCCAGGTGATACAACAATATTTCGTTCGTTTCCATATTCAAACTGATGATTTGTAGTTTTGAGCTTCCATACTCGAGCCTTTCAACAAAATCCCCAAACAGAAAATCCTCACTATGCTCAACCAGGATCGTATTTGGCTGAAAGGTACGTATTTCTCCCAGGGCCTGAGAAAGTTCATTTTCGCAGCCAACCCATTCCAAATCAGGATGATTTAGCAGCATTCGCAGTGCATCGCGAAATAATGGATTTGACCAGATCACATACACTTTTTGGCCGCTCATTTACGCCATTTCAGCAATTGTTAATCGAACGCTTCGTGATCAAAAATTCACGCCTTAATCAATTATTAATGAAAAAAGGAACAAATTCAATCGAGCAGATCGCCAACCAGCATAAAAAAAACGCCAATTTTCTGGCGTTTTTTTATACTTTCTGGCAATTTTTATGAATGGGAGATTTATATGAGACCGTTCTCGCGCGCATACCGGATAAGTTCATGCCGGTTACTGAGATTCAATTTCTTCATGATATTGCTCCGGTGGGTATGTATGGTTGAAGCACTTAATACAAGCTTTTCGGCGATCTCTTTGCTCGCATATCCTTCGGCAAGTAATACGAATACCTCATGTTCCCGGCGCGTCAGGATGCTTACCTGATGGTCATCCAGCTGGTCTAAATACCTCTGGACAAGTTTGCCGGCCATGCTCGGATACAGGAAAACTTCCCCCTTAGATACCGCACGAATTGCCTCAAGAAGCTCTTCCGTCTCTGCACCTTTAAGCAGGTATCCAGAAGCACCCATCTTTAACATTTCAAAAAAGTATTCATCAGAGCGATGCATGGTCAGCACCAGCACCTGTATTTCCGGCCAGCGCTGCTTAATCGTTTTTGTCGCGTCCAGCCCATCCAAGTCGGGCATTGTGACATCCATCAGAACGACATCCGGCAGGAACTTTTCGGTTTTCTCGATCGCTTCTTTCCCATTGAATGCTTCTCCGATGACTTCCATATCCGGTTCGGCCTCTAATAACAATCTCAATCCCGATCGAACAATTGTATGGTCATCGGCAATTAATACCCTGATCATATTATTCAGTTTCGTCCTCACCAATTTTCAGGCTAATTAATATCTGTGTGCCATCCCCTGGATGAGTGATGACTTTCATCTCTCCGCCAGACTGAGTCACACGCTCCCTCATTCCGATGATGCCCAGGCCACGCTTGCTACCCCCCGTCAGATCTACAGATCCTAGTTCGAAACCGCAACCGTCATCAACGATTTCTCCTTCAAGATAGCCATTGTTTCGTTTCAGATTTATTTTCACATTGGCAGCGTTGGCATGTCGGACAATATTGTTCAGCGCCTCCTGGAATGTGCGGTAGAGCGCAGTTTCTATTTCCGGCGGCAAGCGTTCTATTTCACCATCTGTGTTGATCGAATATTTAATCCCGGCTGGTTGGAATATGCGTTCAGCATGGCTTTTTAATGCAGAAACCAGACCCAGATCATCCAGCACCGAGGGACGCAAATCCAGGATCATTTTGTACATTTTCTCAACAGTATCCTGGATTAAAGCCTCGATCTCTGAAAGTTGGGCGTCGGCTTTGTCCGTATCCTGCAATATCAGACGCTTGGTGGCCTGACTGCGGAGTGCCAGGCCGCTAAGCGCCTGACCAAGCACATCATGCAAATCTCGAGCAACTCGTTTCCTCTCCATTTCCTGGGCGGAAATGAGGTGGCTCAACAATTGGCCGCGCTCTTCACTTTGTTTTCGAAGGCTCATTGAAAGCTTGGCATTATCCGCTTCACGTTCTTCTACCTGCTCTGCCATCTTATTGAAGGCTTCTGCAATGCGCCCGATTTCATCGCGTGGCCGGTCCGGCAGCCGGCCAACTCGCTGCCCTTTACCAACAAATACAATATGCCTTCCCAAAGCGTTCAAGCGCAGCAGCACGAAACGATTAAAAACAAGACCTACAACAGCTAGGGTCAGAAACAACGCCGCGGACCACCAAAGGAAGTGATCGCGCGTATCACGGATAAGTGTTGCTTCGTACGGTGCAATTGAAAAGTCCGTCAACAAGATGCCAAGATGCTCTGTATCCTCATTATGACACTCCTGGCATACTGCTTCGTTCTGAACAATCCTCGCACTTCGAAATACGCGTTCACCGTCCTGCAGCGCGACAATTATAGATTTCGGTCGTTCACTGAGATCGAAATCATGGCAGGCCAGACACTCTGGCTGCTTGTTATCCATGATAGAGCCGATCTTTCGTTCATCTGAACCAAAGATAATCTCACCCTGTGTGTCAATCAGATAGACTGCATGCACACCTTCTAATTCTCCAATGGTGACAAGCAGTTCCTGCAAACCATCAAAATCAGATTCAAGCATCTGGTGGCGTAGATCATTATGAATGACTTCACCGATATGAGTGGAGAACATGGACAGCGTCGCGATGGTGCTTTCCTGCCTGCGTTTGTAGTCGATGTAAGAAAACGCACCGATGACAATGACGATAGGAATTACCACACCTAACATTACTCGTATGTGCAGGCTGTGCTGATGGATCCACTTGAGAACAAACCGGAAGATTTTCATTTTTTAGCAGCTTAATATTAAATTTATTCTACTCGATTAAAACTCTATCAATTCAGAGAAAAACAGTCATGGTATAGTAATTGAAATGACGCGCCGGTCATTTCTAATAGAAGAATCCCTTTCCCAGCTCACTCCAAACGACCCGCAAGCAGCTGAATTGCTCTTACAGGCTTTTGCGATTCCGATCGCCGACCTGGCACATTCATCAACTGGATGGGGGCATGACCGCCTGGAAGATTTCCTGGCTGACCTTTTCGCTTCAGCGTTAGCGAATTACAAAGATTTCAAGAAAAGCGAAGCGCCAACGCTGAGCGCCTGGATGTATGCTGCATGCGTGAAGGAATTAATGGCGAGCGTCCACCGTCCGCGTAAGGCGCATATCATACGCATCCTTCCGGACATTCTCCAGTCTGAACCTCATTATCTCGAACCGCTTGAAATAGCCTACATCCTTCAAATCCGCGAAGTTCAACCCACCGTGCAATCTGTACGTCCGGCGCCTTCGATCGATCTGATGGTTCGTTATCAAGATGATTTCCCAGGGCTAACCGAACAGGTACATGCACGTCTACAGAGTAAATTCAGGCGAAAAAACATCCTGGTTCGACCCGTCAAAGGCTTAATGGAAACGGCGCTGCTGATTGGTGGGGGGGGGTTTTTCCGCATTGTGTTCCTTCTGACAAATACGGATAATCTCCGCCTTCCGGCAGGAGCGTCTGACCGTGCAGGAGATCCGTTCCTGCCTTCCCTTCGAAGCGTAACCAATCCCGTTTCGATTTTTATCCATCCACATGATGCGGTTTCCGATGATGGTCCAACGATCTTCAACACGGACCCGGTGCTGTCCGCAAACGGCAGTTCGCTCGTTTTTGCATCAAACAGCAGCTCGCTCGTCGGAGATGATGAAAACCGGCGCATGGACATTTTCCTTTTTTCGACCAGCAGCGGCATTATTGAACGAATCAGCGTCACTTCTGAAGGGCTAGAAAGCCGGGGGCACAGCTTTGCCCCGGCAATTTCGGGAGACGGAAACCGCATCGTATTCGCCACGAATGCAACCAATCTAGGCGATATACCGCCGAATGCCTGCGGCCCGGACGCCGGTGGAGACCACTGCGCCCGCATCTATTTTCATGATCGCCTCACCGGGGAAACGCGACTGATCAGCACCTGGGAGGACGGCAGCATCATCCGCCGGCACACTATCCTGCCGGCAATCTCCAATGATGGTCGGACAGTGGCATTCTGGATGTATGCAGGAGGGATGCCGGACGGCGGCTGTCCGGGAACGCAAACGCCTGCCGCATGCGCCGACCTGGTCATTAAGGACCTGGAAAAGAATGAAACTGTCGTTGTGCCAGTAGGTAAGCAGGATTTCTCCGTAGAATCGCGCCTTGACTTTGGAGGTGGTGGGCGGCTGATTGCATTCACGATGCAGAACCAGGATACGTTCTTTTCCAGGATCAATTCGCCGAATGAATACGAAGCGGTGGTCTATGACCGGTTCGCTGATCATCTCTACACATTGAACCTTACTCCTGACGGAGAATTCGGCAACGGGAATTCGTACCTGCCATCCGTTGCATCAGGCAGTCTCAAGGCTGCGTTTGTTTCTGCAGCAGGCGATCTCGTGCCAGGTGATAGCAATCATCAAAACGATGTGTTCGTCAGGGACCTGTCTAATTTCACCACTATCCTGGTCAGTGCAGACGAATATGGAAGGGCCGGAGACGGACCCAGCGGTGCTGCAAGCACGCCGAACTGGCCGCAGCGCATCCACCTCTCGGAAAGCGGGCGCTACGTGGCGTTCAATACTTCTGCCGTCAACCTTCTGCCAGATGGTTTTTCAACCTGGTGCGGAACGGAAACGGCGAATGATTGGAACTGCCTCGGGTTAATTTTTTATGACCTGGTCACTGGAGAAGCGTGGCAGCTGCCGGTAAGAGCATTATCTTCATTCCAAAAACCTAATTTCTACACCTTCCCGACTGTCTCCGACGACGGGAATTTTATGTCAATTATGAACGCGGTCCGGCAAGGGGGCGGGCTATTATGCCCGATCGAAGGATGTGCTTCCGTGTGGCTTTACGATCATCAGACTCGCACTGCGAGGCTTGCGAACTCACCGCTAGTTGCTCCAGAGGCAAAAGTGGATTGGATTTACAAAGCCTTGATTCGAGGTCACGAGAGCTGGGTGCGAGACGCATCCCTGTTCCCGGATGGTCGAACACTTGCGACTGGAGGCCAGGACGGTAAAGTCCTGGTCCACAACCTGGAAGACCTGACGATTTTGAAGACGCTCGATACGGATTCGGGCGCGGTTTTATCCGTAGACGTGTCTCCAGACGGGACCTTCCTGGCGGCAGGATCACACGCTGGCCAACTATCAATCTGGGATATCCAAACCGGCGATAAGCTGGTCTCATTCGAAGACCAGCCAGGCAGCATCCAGGTGGTCGTCTTCTCTCCTACCGGAGAGCGTCTGGCCTCGGGATCGTCGGAAGGCGTCTGGTTGTGGGACATACACGCCGGTAATATCATTCTCCGTTTTGACATTCCGCTCGAGGATGTTAATGCGCTGGCGTTTTCGCCGGACGGTCGATTCCTGGCGGCTGCAGCAGGGAAGGAAGTCCGGATTTTGCGCGTCAACGACGGCCTGGTAGTCACTCGACTTGGCGGGCACGAGAAACAGGTGCTCGATCTCACGTTCTCACCGGATGGAGAGTTCCTCGTTACAGCCTCTTCTGATGGAAAAGCAATCATCTGGCATGTCATGGCAGATATCGATCTCCTGCTGACAGAGTACGTCTCCACCCTGGTACACAATGATTGGGTACAATCCCTGGCATTTTCACCAGACAGTACAGTCCTTGCTACAGGCGATATCAACAGTTCAATTTATCTCTGGTCTTTTCCGGAACTTAAATTAATTAAGCGTCTGCACCGGGGGAGCCAGCGCCAGGTCCTTGCCCTTGAATACTCTCCCGACGGCAAATTGCTGCTCGCAACGACGATCAGGGGTGTCAGGGTCTGGTCTCATGAAATTTTTTATACGCCGTCATCATCGAATGAAGGCGTTCAATCAGCTCCATAGGCCCGGCTGCGTTGATACAACTAGACTACGACTACACCGTGGATTTCCTTCAACAGTTTCAGCACACGACTTAATTCCCCGTTCCGTCGATCAAAATCCCAATTAAGGCTGTCGGCCATGATATCCGCTAACTCCTCGAGCAGCGGGTAAGTCACTTCTCCCAACCAGGCGAGCGAGGAGCGGCGCAGGATTAAGTCGTCTAACCTTGCTGCCATCTCGTTTTTAATGAGGAATTCAATTTCACGCCGCGTCCATCCCGGGTGGGATTTCAGCGCTTCGTCCGTTCCGCCTGCGATAAAACCTGCCATCTCGCCGGCTCCTGTGCCATACTTGTTAAATAAGACGGTTACCCGGTTTGAATCCAGACCTGTATTTTGCGCCACCTGACTTATCCACTGCTCAATTGCAGCCTGGCCAACCGGGTAATCACGCCCGCCCCCGATTGCGAGGTCCCGTGTAGCTTCTTTTCGCTTCCGGCCGAGTTGTGCTAGTACAGCGTCTGTAGCTTCTTCGGAAAAAGCGCGGTAGCTCGTCCATTTCCCGCCGACGAGGGAGAAAACGGGCATGTCACCGGCAATGTCCACTTTCAAACTGTGGTCACGGGCAATCTGCCCGGCCTGTTTCGCAGACATGTACCCTAACGGTCGGACGCCGGAATATCTGAACACGATATGAGAAGGGCTCACCTTAATTTCCGGAAATACACGGGAAATCATTGTCATGAAATACTGGATTTCTTCTGGAGTACAGCGTGCCTCATCGGGGTTTTCGATTGGAATGTCGCTTGTGCCTACGATGACCTTGTCAAAGAAAGGGAAGATAAGGACGATGCGACCGTCGTTGTTTTCAAAGAAGAATTCGTGCTCACCGATCGCCTTACGCAATTCAGGATGATCCAGAACCAGGTGTGAACCTTTGGTACCCCCGATATATTTTTCTTGCAGGCCGATCTTTCTGTTGACGAAGTCGATCCATGGACCGGCAGCATTGATCACCACCTTCGGCATCACGACAACCATTTCCTGTTCCAGTTCATTCTGAAGCCAGACCTTATCTCCATCCATGCGCACCATGCTGACATAGTTGAAAGCCTGAGCATGGCCTCCTTCGGCTAACCCGTCCAGCAGGAGTTCAACCGCATATCGCTCAGGTGAAAGAATCTGGCCATCGTAATACGTCGCAGTGAATTTGACTTCAGGATTCAGCATCGGGAATTTTGCCAGTGACTGGGATCGATTTTTAATAACGTGTTTCGGAACTGTACCCTGGGACCTGGTGTAAGCGTCGTACATGGTCAGACCGAGTTTAATAACGAGCGCGCCGCGCTCTGCCGGTTTGTCCAGAAAATTAAGAAATTTGAGCGGGGCATTGAGCAGGCCGGAAAATCGCTTGAATATCGGGATCACTGTCGGGAGTGGACGGACGAGATGCGGCGCGTTCTGTATCATACGGTTGCGTTCGCGGACTGCCTCACGTACCAGCCGGAACTCACCATTCTCGAGGTAGCGGATACCGCCGTGGGCCATGTGGGAAGAAGCTGCGCTTGCACCCGAGCAGAAATCACCCCGGTCGATAATCAGGACGTTGACGCCTTGCAGTGCGAGATCACGAAACGTGCCAATGCCGTTAATACCCGCACCGATGATTAAAACGTCCGGCCTTGTCTCGTGCAATTTTGAGAATTTTTTACTTGGATTCATTTTATAGCCTCGTAAATAGCAAGGAGATTTGCAGCGGTTGCGTCTGGTTTGAACGGTGAGGCAGCAATATCCTGCGGCTGCGACTCACCAGTGAAAACGAGCACCGTGCGGATGCCCGCCTGGCTGAGTGCGATATCGGTGTATAAACGGTCGCCGATCATCACAAGATCTTCCCTCTGCAGACCAACCTTTTCAGTGATGGCTTCGACGATCGGCTGGTGAGGTTTGCCAATGATTACGTCCGGTTCTCGCCCGGTTGACGCTGCAATCAGCGCAATAAAAGAGCCGATATCCGGGATAAAACCGTTCTCGGTCGGGCAATTAACATCCGGATGGGTCGCGATATAAGGCAGACCGGAGCGGATCAGGCTGCAGAATTTAGAAAGCTTATCATAAGTAAGCGTTGTGTCAAAACCTAATACAGCAAATTCAGGGGCAGTTTCATCCAGGACAAAACCATGGCGGATGAATTCATCAAGAAGCGACTGCGTTCCCACAACGTTAATGCGGGCGCCGGGTTTCCGTTTTTTCAGGTAGAGTGCAGTCGCTTCACCGGAAGTGAATATTTTGTCAGGTCCGTAATAAAGGCCAAGGTGACTGAGTTTAATGGCGTAATCGTCTGCGGATCGGGAGGAATTGTTGGTCAGGAAAAAGAAAGGTATCCCTTGTTGCTCCAGGTGACGAAGCAATTCCTGTGCTCCCGGCAGGAGGCGTTCGCCCAGGAATATTGTTCCATCTAAATCAAACAGGAAGCACCTGACGCTGCACAGTGTTTCCTTAAGTTGACTGCCCATTTGTTTAGCCTGTCTATAATCTCCATGTGAGCCTCGCCGTAGAAACGGGCAATCATGGGAGCCGAAATTATATCAAGTGAAACAAACCTTCAAAAAGGTGAATTGACATCACCTCGGGCATACCCTGGGGCTCCTGCCGTAATACTTTCGATAGACCGGATCGTCACCCTTATCAGGGACCCGCATGATTTAATATGTGCGACACTTCGTAATTTTTTCCAGGCAAATCAGGCTTACAGCGTATATGGGGGTTCTTGCCCGGATTAACTTCCGCGCCCCCCTTATAACAACGACTACGGTTCGGCCATGACGACCTGGTTGCGGCCGTTCTGTTTTGCGCGGTAGAGCGCATTGTCGGCAGCCTGAATTAAAGACGGTGCCGTACTGATCGATTCGCTCAACACGGCGACGCCCAGGCTGATCGTGACCTGTACGCCGATCTGATCGAGGGTTACATCCGAAACAAGCGTGCGAAATCTTTCTGCGATCTTTAATCCTCTTGAAATCTCTACACCCGGCAAAATAACAGCGATTTCCTCGCCGCCGTAGCGCGCAACAGTATCATCACTGCGGACGTTATTGCAGAGGATGCCTGCCACCACCCGCATTACTTCGTCGCCGGTCTGATGGCCGTACGTATCGTTGAACATCTTGAAGTGATCGATGTCGATCATCACAAGACACAGTGGACGCAGGGTGGTCAACGCGTTGTTGACATCTTCGCTTAGTTTCTCATCAAAATACCGGCGGTTGAAGATCCGCGTGAGTTTATCTCTGAAAGCCAGGTCGGAGAGCTCTTTGGTCCTTTTTTCAAAACTGTGCTTCAGGTCCATGATCTTTGCCGCCAGTGCAGGATCCTGGACATTCTGGAGGAGCTCGGCGACGGTCCTTTCGATCGCAAGGGTCTGGGAAGGCGTCATCGGCTCGACCACTTCTTCCTCATCATTGCCATCTCGAACGACGAACTGAAGGTTGAAACCACCAATTCTCAGTTTATCCCCATTGATTAACAACCGGCTGTTGACCTTGCGGTTATTGACGTACACGCCGTTCGTGCTGGCAAGGTCCAGGATCTTGAAACTGGTTTCATCCCATACAAGGCTGGCATGGTAGCGGGAAACGGACAGGTGCGGCAAAAAGATGTGGTTCTTATGACTTCGACCCACGGTGTAAGTCGCACCAGGTTCCAGTTCTTGACGCGAGTCAAGGTAAAAAAGGAAATAGCTTTTATCCATAGAGTAAATCGGCTAACAAATTTCGCAAATGGGAGTTCCTTATTAAAGTCTTATATCTGATTGGATCAATTCTAAACCAAAATAACATATCTCGTTGACAACGAGAACAGCAAATTGTCCTTACGGAGAGGAATCGAAGCAGCTCCAATGCTTTAATGAAACCATTCTATCAATAAAGTTCGCATACGCGGATGATAGAAAGGGGTGATGCGTTGCGGACTCGGGTTGAAAGGCTGTGCAGCGATCACTTTAAATGCGCCGCTTGTGGCCATGCTGAAATGAATTCGATCACGTTCATCTCCGGATCATGGATAAAGAAAGACCGGGCATGCCAATATAACGAATCCGGCCAGCTTCTTTCGCGCAGCACCTGCCCGTTTGATTTAAAACGAGATAATTCTCTTTCATATTGTTCAGCCGGGATTTCAAAGGCGATGTGGTCGAGCGTAGACCGGCCGGCGTCTACAACAACATCCCGATCGAACAGCACGATCATCGGAGGGTGATCCACCTGCCCCAAAGGGGAGTCGGATACACCGACCGAGAGAAAGACGTAGTCAGGTTTCGCAATCACCACCTCCATACCTAGTACTTCACGATAGAAAGCGACCATGCCTTTCAAGTCAGTCACACGTAAACCCACCTCTGCAAACCGTAAAATCATCTTAGACACAGGAACCTCCATTCAAAATATGATACAATACATTGACATATATTGTACATTGTATATACTTGGTTTAAATATTATGGGTTATTCACTGGAAGATGCTGTATATCTTCGTATTTTTAACGCCTCCCAGAGTCAATGCATTCCCGGCGAGCGTTTGCGCGGAACTTCAATAATATTCAATCTACGTGTTAAGAGCACAGGCTATCTATGAGGGTCACAGAATGATCAATTTAGAGCGATCAAAACGTTCTGCCGATCAAGACAAATCAAATCAAACCAGCCTGACCGGCGGTATTACCATCTTTTGGGGAATCGCTTTCAGCATCCTCTTAACGGCGGTTATCTATTTCACCGAGCCGCTGCTTCCTGAAATCGAATTCCTTCCGGACCAGGGCGCATCCTGGTATTACTGGCAGCTGCCGGCACCGACATTTTGGAGCCGTTTTACTGCCTGGAGTGGTTACACGCTGCATCAGTTGGCGGTGTGGTGGCTGATTTACAAAGGCCAAAAGCAAAAACTGGGTTATTCTAATGGGCTGAAACCCATAAATATTGCAGCGCTCGCAGTTAACGGCCTCTTTGTGATCCTGCATCTCGTCCAAACGCAGATCTGGTTTGACGGTCTGGCACAGGATGTTTCCATCTGGAGTTCACAGTGGTCTGTAATCATCATGCTCGTATTCGTGCTTCATATGGAAAATAATCGGCGAGGGCTCTTTTTCGGTAAAAGGGTCAAATGGAATTTCTTGCAGGAATCGGGCCGTATCGTGCGTAAATATCACGGTTATATCTTTGCGTGGGGCATCATCTACACGTTCTGGTACCATCCAATGGTTGCAACTGCAGGACACCTCCTCGGTTTCTTTTATACATTTTTACTGCTGCTTCAGGGCAGCCTCATGTTCACGCGCGCACACATCAACAAATGGTGGACGGTAACGCTTGAAATATTCGTCCTGATTCACGGGACAATCGTCGCTTTGCTGCAGGGCCAGGAACTCTGGCCGATGTTCTTCTTCGGATTCCTCGGGATCTTCATCATCACACAGATGTACGGGTTGGGATTGCGACCCTGGATGCGCTGGGCTTTCATTGCAGCTTATATTTCTTCGGTCGCAATCGTCTACGCCCAGCGCGGGTGGGTTTATATCAACGAAATTATTCGGATTCCATTGATTGAATATCTCGTCGTCTTTATCTTCGCCTTCCTGATCTGGGGAACTACAGGACTGGTCGGCAAGCTCGGTCGTGTCTTCCGGCGGCGCAACTTGACAGCATCTGTTTAGGAAAAGAAAAACGGTACTCTTTCGTCCAGCCTATTAAGCCCGGCCTCATTGGCCCAATCAAGCGCCTGCCGGTACTCCGCAGCGGTTATACGGCGGTTAAGTTCCGGAATCAAGTGTGCGCGGTATTCCGGCCGGTACTGCGCCATTAAATTCAAGTACGTATCGGCGGAGATCTCGTCCTTCAAGAAACGGATCACTTCGTCCGTCCCAGCGAGGTTGTCAGGGAGAATCAAATGCCGGACCAATAACCCTTTAACTGCAATCCCGCGCGCGTCCATCCGGAGGTCGCCCACTTGCCTGTGCATTTCTTTTACAGCCTCCCGGTTTACTTGAGGGTAATTCGGAATCTTTGAAAATCGATGGGCGATTTTTGCGTCTGTGTATTTCATATCCGGCATATAGATATCTATGACACCATCCAGCAGCTTCAGCATCGCCAGAGAATCATAACCACCGGTATTGTAAACAAGGGGAATATGGAGGCCTTGAGAAACGGCGACCTGCAATCCCGCCAGGATCTGCGGGACAACATGACTCGGTGAGACGAAATTGATGTTGTGGCAGCCGCGTGCCTGTAAGTCGAGCATCATGGTCCCGAGTTCCTCAGGCGAAACCTCGTATCCCGAACCGGTCTGCGAGATGTCATGGTTCTGGCAGTACTGGCATCGCAGGTTGCAGCGAGTAAAAAATATCGTCCCTGAACCGCGAAATCCTCTCAGTGGATCTTCTTCACCCAGGTGCGGACCGTAGCTGCTGACAATTGCCAGCATCCCCGTCTTGCATGCCCCCAGTTTACCGGCGGTCCGATCGACCGGGCATTCGAGCGCGCAAACGTCACAAATCGCCAGGTGCCGATAAGCTTCATCCACGCGATCCCCCAGATCACCAGAACGAAATAATGTAAGATATGCCGGTTCAACCACGATTGTCTCCTGTCTTAATTGTACAACCCCCTGCAAGGCCTTTTTCGGCTATGCGCAGATTGCCCGTCAGGTAACCACTTCCGCCCCGTTCGCCGGCCTGCAGACATACAACTCCGGCTTGATTTTCGTCTCCCGCTCATACCCCTCAGCCACCCGCACACACAAAGCCTGCGCCGCGCCCTCCTCCACCAGCGCAATCGCACACCCGCCAAATCCCGCACCGGTCATCCGCGCGCCAAAACAGCCGGGCTCCGCAGTAGCCAGCGCGACCATCAGGTCCAATTCCCTGCACGAGACTTCATAATCCTCGCGCAGACTGGCATGGCTCTCCAGCATCAATGCACCGACCCCGGGCGCATCCCCTTCCGCCATTTTCTCGGCAGACGAAAGAACTCGGCCATTCTCCGTCACGACATGCCGCGCCCGCCGCATAATCACGTCATCCAGTCCGTCCGCCAATTCTTCGAATATCTCAACCGAAACTTCGCGCAAAGACTCGACCATGAAGTACACGGCGGCCTCCCGGCATTCCGCAACCCTGCGGTTGTATGCCGATTCGACCAGGCCGCGCTTCACCTTTGTATCCATCACGACCACGACCGTCCCCTCCGGGAGCGGAACAGGTTTGAACGAAAGCTTCCGAAAATCGATCAGGAAAGCCTTCCCCGCCAGCCCGATGGCTGAAATCATCTGGTCCATGATGCCGGATTTGACCCCCATCCACTCGTTTTCATGCCGCCGGGCGACTTTCGCCATTGCAACGCCGTCCCACGTCCAGGGTCGGACTGCCCAGAATGCCTTCGCGACGGCAAGCTCGACCGCCGCCGATGAAGACAGGCCCGATCCCACCGGCACTTCACTGGCCAGGACGCCTTCCCAGCCGCTGAGAGAATATCCAGATTCGCTCAGCGCCCAGGTCATGCCACGGACGTAGTCCGTCCAGCCGGCGGCATGCGAAAACTCGTCCAGCGCAAAGTCCGCCGGGGCATTGAAATCCAGAGAGCGCAGCCAGACCCGCCGGTCCTCGCGCTGGCGCAGCGCAATCCAGACAGCCCTGTCAATCGCCATGGGGAGCGCAAATCCGAGGTTGTAGTCAGTGTGCTCGCCAATCAAATTCACTCTTCCCGGTGCTCGGACGACAACGTCCGGAGCCGCCCCGAACTGCGATTTAAATGCCGCGCTGATATGCTCTTTCATTGCCAGCTTCCCGCTTCACCTGCTTTGAAATGCATTTCCGGCAGCGCCTGCAGCCGTTCCGCAGCCTGCTCAGCCGTCAGGTCTCGCTGCGCTTCACCCAGCATTTCAAACCCGACCATGAATTTCTTCACCGTGGCCGATCGCAGTAGCGGCGGATAAAAATGGGCGTGGAGCTGCCAGTGATCCTGGCTGCTCGCCAAGTAAGGCGCCCCATGCCAGCCCATGGAATAAGGGAATGACGTTTCGAACAGATTGTCGTAGCGCACGAGCAGCCGCTTGAGAATATCCGCCAGAGTGTTGCGGGTGTCGGCTTGCAAATCCGGCAGGCGCCGAACATGAAATTTCGGCAGCAGCAGCGCTTCGAAGGGCCAGACAGCCCAGTACGGCACGACTGCCAGCCAGTTGTCGTTCTGCACGATGACGCGGTCGGCCAATTCAATCTCACGGACTGCGTAATCCAGCAGCAGCGGTGAAGCATGTTCCTCAAAATACCTGCGCTGGTGGTCGTCTTCCTTGCGGGCTTCGTTGGGCATAGCATCAAGAGCCCAGATCTGGCCGTGCGGGTGCGGCATCGAGCTGCCCATCACGGCGCCTTTATTTTCAAAAACCTGCACCCATGCAAACTGTTTCCCGAGAAACCGGGTTTCCTCTGCCCATGCATCGACTACGGACCGGATTTCCACAGTCGGCATTTCGGCGAGAGACAGGTCATGGCGCGGCGAAAAACACATCACCCTGCAGGTCCCTCGCACTTCTTCGGCCCTGAACAGGCCTTCACCAGCCTCTGCCGGCGGGATAACCGGCAGGAGTGCAGAAAAATCATTCGTAAAAACAAACGTTTGCTCGTAATCCGTGTTGGTTTCGCCGCTCGTGCGCCTGTTGCCCGGGCAGAGATAACATCCCGGATCGTAAGCAGGCCGGTCGTCCGGCTGCGTTTTTTCGACCTGTCCCTGCCATGGGCGTTTGGCGCGGTGAGGTGAAACGAGCACATACTCGCCGGTCAACGGGTTCAGGCGGCGGTGAGGGTGTTCGGTTGGGTCAAAAGGCATTGAAGGCTTCCTATCTAAGCCGATCCGTTTATGGGTTCCGCAATGGTCGAATTATAAACGGAAGGGGACTCGAGCATGCGTTTCGTTGTATACTCATATTAACAATCAGGCTGGCCCGGACCATCACTACCGTAGGGGTGCGACTCGCATGGACGTTCGGCCTTCTCAATTTTCTGGAAGCTGGTATCCCGCAAAGCAGGAACCTTTGCTGGCGATGGTTGAGCGTTTCCTGGACCAGGGCACAACCACGAAAATCAATGGAAAAATATTGGGGGTTATTGCTCCGCATGCAGGGTATGCGTTTTCAGGCGCTGTTGCCGGGAAAGCCTTCGCCCTGCTTCAAAGTATTAAACCGGAAACCGTCATTGTCCTTTCCCCCTTTCATGCTCAGCATTCGAGCCCGCTTCTGACCTCCGGACACGCCGCTTACGGCACCCCACTGGGGAACGTTCCGGTCGATCGGGCATTCCTCGATGCATTGAATCAAAA
>JBFGQG010000027.1:0-15392 GCA_041564295.1 Anaerolineales bacterium
CCCAAGATCGATTTTATCAGCCCCAGCCACGTGTTTTATTGTCGAGAATGGTATACTCATCCATGTCGTTTTTGAGTGCCTGATGGGGGCTGAAGACCCGGAAATCCGATGCTTGATACGGTCCTGCAGACCAAACTCCATATACCAACTTCTACACACTCTTATATCGTGCGCCCGCGCATCACCGCGGCACTGGATGAAAGCCTGGGCCGGAAACTGGCCTTGATCTCCGCGCCTGCCGGTTTCGGAAAGACGACGGCCGTCAGCCATTGGATTCGCACGAACATGATCCCTGCCGCCTGGGTCACGCTGGACGAAGGCGACAATGACCCTTTCCGCTTTTTTCTGTACTTGGCGCTCGCACTTCAGAGCGTTACTCCCAATCTCGGTCTGGAGGCGCAGCTTGCGCTCTTATCCGGCCAGCCGCCACCGCTAAAAGCAGTCCTGGGCTCACTGGTCAACACATTGGACTCGCATCCCGACCCGCTCGCCGTCGTCCTGGACGATTACCACCGGGTCAACGCCGAACCGGTCCACGATGCGATCGCCTTCCTGCTCGAATACATGCCTGAGCATGTCACGCTGTACGTCACGACCCGCATTGACCCACCGCTGCCCCTGGCGCGGCTCAGAGCCGGCGGCCTGCTAACCGAAATCCGGGCGGCCGACCTCCGGTTCTCCGCTGCAGAAAGCGGTCTGTTTTTAAAACGGGCCATGCAGCTCGAACTCTCGCCAGGTCAGGTTATGGCACTGGATTCGAGGACCGAGGGTTGGATCGCCGGGCTGCAGATGGCGGCGCTGTCGATGAAAGGCAGCAATGACATTGGTGGCTTTATACAGGCGTTCAGCGGAAGCCACCGCTACATCCTTGATTATCTTACGGAAGAGGTGCTGCAGAAGCAGCCGGAAAACGTGCGGCGATTTCTCCTTCAAACGGCAGTCCTTCGTCGTTTAACAGGGCCTTTATGCGATGCGCTCACGGGTGAAACCGGCGGGCAGAAAGCGCTGGAGCGGCTTGAAGATGCCAACCTTTTTCTCCTGCCGCAGGACGAAAACAGGCAGTGGTACCGCTTCCACCAGCTTTTTGCAGACCTTCTGCTGCAAAGGCTGCGCCAGGACTTTCCGGATAAGATTACGGGCCTTCATCGCCGGGCGGCTGACTGGTATGAGGCGAACGGCTGGATCGCCGATGCGATCGAGCATGCGCAGGAAGCCGGCGACCTGGCGAATGCGGCGCGCATGATGCAGGATCACGGCATCGCATACCTGCGCCAAGGTGATATATCGACTGTACTCGGTTGGATCGGCAGGATTCCTGAACTGATTTTGTGCAGCTACCCGCGCCTGAACCTCTGGTTTGCATGGGCGTTGATGCTTTCGGGGCAAAGCCATGCCGTTGACGTACATCTCGCCCGGGTCGAGGATCGGGCTGATAGTCCGGGAAGGGATCAAGCGCTACAGGGACACATTGCGGCGGTGCGCGCCTATGCCGCCTCCCAGCGGGGTGAAGCAGAGACGGCGCTGGCGGAGGCACAAAGAGCCCTGGCTTTACTCGACTCGGATGAGACGACGGTCCGCGCGGTGATGTCTTTTGTCCTTGGGGGGGTCCGTTATATGCGCGCAGACCTCGAAAACGCAAAAGTTAATATGAAGGAAGCGGCCCGCCTGGGAGAACTTTCCGGAAATCTCAGCTTAGCGGTTTCGGCTTTGAGCGCTATCGCTAACATCCACAGCTTGCAAGGGCGTCCTGTCGCAGCCGAAGTGACTTTCGAGAGAGCGCTGAAATTGAGCATAGGAAAAGGCGGGCGGCCGCTCCCGATCGCTGCGACCGTCTATTCCGGCATGGCAAGGCTGTATCTCGGAAAAAATGACCTTGAGAACGCCAGAAGTGCCGCTGAGACCGCGATCCGCCTGGGGGAAAAATGGGTCAATGCAGACAGCCAGCTTTACGGACATCTCACCTTAGCGCGAGTATCAGCGAATGAAAGAAATTTGCTAGCGGCGAGACGCGAGTTAAGTAAGGCCAAACAGATCGCAGAGACTCACAACCTGACTCCAAATGTGCCGGGAGACATACGGGAGGTTGAACGCATTGTCGAGGAAAGTGCTGTCCAGGCCGGGCTGGCTGAGCCGCTCACCGAGCGAGAACTTGAAGTGCTGGAACGAATCGCTGCCGGCCTGACGAATCGCGAGATCGCCGCCGACCTCATCATTGCTCTCGGAACCGTCAAGGCGCACACGGCAAGCATCTACGGCAAGCTGGAGGTTGGAAGCCGTACGCAGGCCGTGGCGCGGGCCAGGAAAATCGGGTTGTTGTGAGCGTGTGAGGGATCTTATTCGGACTTTGCAATACCTCAAACGGAAAAGAGATATCCTGGTGCTGGCGAAAAAGTCTCTCTTAGATCATCGCCTCGCGCAACCCAGAAATCTAATAGCAGAGTGTTCGTGTTGAAAGGGAAATGAAGAATAGTAAATCTCGTTGAAAGTTGAATACCTCATCCTGAAACCCCCAAACAATCCAACCAATAAACCCTGAATACAGAATTCGGCTGATGTAGACTTTTCCTGAATCGGTTACCCTGTAACCGAAATAAAGGATAAACCATGCTTACAGACCATTCATCAACTGACTGCTACCGGATTCGCATTGAAGCGCAGCTCGACGAACAATGGTCGGATTGGCTTGAAGGCCTCAACCTGGACCATTGCGTCGACGGCAGCACGGTGCTGACCGGCCTCCTGCCGGACCAGACCGCCCTCATGGGAGTGTTGCTCAAGCTCCACCATCTGGGTTTGCGGTTGATCAGCGTGAATAAGTGTGAACAGGTGGAGGAAAAATGTCCTTGAAAAGTGCTTCCAAAAAACATTTCGAATGGAAGAAAATGACGGTCCCGGCCGTCGTCATGCTGGCATTTCTGGTCCTGGGGATCGTGATGTGGCAGTCTTACGGGGAAATGATGGCGCTGTTTTTCTTCGGCTACATCGGCGTCTCGGCCGGTGTGGGCCTGGGCCTGTATGCAGCGCTTCCAAAGAAACACAAACCGTTCGGACGCAGATTGTCATTACTGCTCATCGGGATCTTCCTGGTCGGCTTTGCAGCTATTGCCGGTGCGGAAAACATGCAACTCGAAGGCGTCTTCTTTGGCTTGCTTGGGGGCGTGTACCAGGCTGCCGTTGTACACTACTTAATCGCCAAGATTTTCGGCCCGGTGCTGTTTGGGCGGATCTGGTGCGGTTGGGCCTGCTGGACCGTGATGGTGCTCGATCTCCTGCCTTTCAAACGCCCGGCCGGGCGGCTGCCGGGAAAATATGGCTGGTTCCGGTATGTCCATTTCGGACTCAGCCTGGCCCTGGTTCTGGTTGCCTGGTACGTCTTCGACATTAAAGACGGTACAACAGGGCGCCTGGCGCTCAACTGGTACATTGCCGGGAACCTGTTTTACTACGCGCTCGGAATCGGTCTTGCTTTTGCACTTGAAGATAACAGGGCATTTTGTAAGTACGTTTGCCCGGTGACCGTACCGCTCAAGCTGACCTCACGCTTTTCTCTCCTCAAGATTGGCGGCGAGACGGAAAAATGCAATGACTGCCAGGCATGTGTAAAAATGTGCCCCATGGACATCCGTGTTCCCGAATACATCCTCGATGGCAGACGTGTGCTCTCCACGGAATGCAGTCTCTGCCAGACCTGTATCACCGTCTGTGCAAAGGATGCCCTTCAGCTTTCTTTCGGCTTTGACCTGGGCGGCAGGGAACTTCTGCGTGTACGTGAGGTGGGAGAATGAAAAACCTGCTCGCCAATTCCCTGCTGGCCTTGCTCTTCCTGGCCGCGCTCACTTTTGTTTACCTGACGAATACCGGCGTAATCCGTTTTGGCAGCCCTTTCATACGCAGCATCGACCCAGGCCTGCCCACCGAGCAGATGATCGTTGCCTTTACCAGGGTAAATATCGTACCGATGGACCGCGAGATCGTCCTGGAAAACCAGACCGTCATCATACGGAACGGACGTATCGAACGGATTGCGCCGTCCGGTGAGGTGACCGTTCCGGAAGGAGCCTTCATCATCGATGGGACCGGAAAGTACCTGGTGCCGGGGCTCGTAGATATGCACGTTCACATCGAGTTTGAGAACGACATGCTGCTGTTCGTAGCAATTGGCGTTACCGGTGTACGAAAGAGGTGGGGCAATACCGGTAGAAAAATTGCTTTTGGCCTGCCCGACCAGTTGGCCCTGCGGAATAATATCAACGCAGGCGAGCTCTTCGGCCCAACAATCTACACCGCTGGACCCGTGATGGAAGGCGTTCCAGCATTTCATCCGCTGGCAGAGGTCTTTGTGACGCCTGAGGAAGCTGCAAATTCCGTCATATGGCAAAAGGAACAGGGGTATGACTTCGTCAAGGTCTACGATAATCTTTCAGTTGAAGTTTACACGGCTATAATGGAAGCAGCTCAAGCGCAGGACATTCCGGTCGTGGGCCACGTGCCTTTCGCCGTCGGCCTCGACGGAGTTCTCGAAAGCGGCCAGCAGACGATCGAGCACCTGGCGGGCTACATCGAGGCGGACGCGGCGCAGTTTATCCTCCCGGAGGATCAGCTCGATGCGTACGCTGCGAAGACCGTTGACGCCGGGGTCTGGAATTGCGTGACGCTGGTCGAGTACCCCATGAGCAAACAAACGCCGGAAGGCTACGAGCGGTTGAAGGATCAACATGGGATGGCATACGTCTCTCCGGGATGGAAATTTTTCTCGCCCTTCATCTATTACATGACTGCCCGCAGCCACACATACCCCGGCGAAGATTATGCCGTGCGGATGGCTGCGCTGAATGACCGGATGGTCCAGGCGCTTCAAGATGCCGGCGCCGGCATCCTGCTTGGAACGGATGCCGCGCAGGCGTACAACATCCCGGGTTTTTCCATCCATCAAGAGCTTCAAGCGCTCGTTAGTGCCGGGTTAAGCCCGTTTGAAGCCCTTGAAGCGGGCACACGAAATGCTGCTGCCGCGATGGATAAGTTGGAAGAGTTCGGCACCGTTCAAGAGGGCAGGCGTGCTGACCTGCTCCTGCTGGATGCGAACCCGCTCGAAGACGTTGGCAATGTAGAGAAAATCGCCGGTGTGATCCTCAGGGGGCGCTGGCTTTCTGCAAGCGATCTGAACGGCCTGCTGGAGGGCCTCGTTGAATCGTACCGACCGGGTTTCCTGGACCGCCTGTGGCCGTTCAGTCTTTTGGCAGCGGCTGCGTTCTGGTTTTTTCGCAAAAAGAAGGCCGTATGAAACCAGGAAGGAAAGCTGCCTTGAAATCCGGATTCAGGTTGTTGCTCTGCAGGCTCCGCGGCTTCGCCTGGGACATGCTCGTCATACTCATATACGTCCTCTTTCTGCTGGTTATCGGTGTTTTCACAAGACTGGTTTTCGGGCGGCTGGAGGAGATTCCGGCATTCGCATCCCCCTGGGTGCTGGACGGACTGGCATTCCTGGTGCTCGTGCTGCCGGTAGTTTTATATTTTGCTGTTCAGGAAGCGTCGAGCGGAGCATCATGGGGGCGAAGGAAGGTCGGGCTGCGGGTGACGTCAGTAGACGGTTCGCCGCTACCCACCTGGCGGGCTTTGTTGCGCAGCGCCTTGAAGTTCATGCCCTGGCAGTTAGCGCATACTGGCGTCTACCATCTACTGGCAGACCCGCAGGGGATGCTTCCGACAGTGGCGTTTGGGCTGGTTTATGCGCTGCTGTTCTTATATCTGGCAGCGGCCGTATTCACAAGAGACCACCGAACCCCGTACGATTGGATAGCCGGAGCGGTTGTATCGATCGCTCCGGATGATGAGCTTTAGGACAGGAATCTACATGCTGGACCAGAAACATCTCACCAGAATCGCCCTTTCTCTGCCGTTCCTTCAGGATTCGACCGATCCGCTGACGCGTGAATTCAGCCGCGCCGCCTACTATGTCCGCATCCCGGCGGGAAGGGAAATATTTGTTGAAGGGGACCATGTGGACGGGATTGCCCTCATGATGTCCGGGAGTGTGCGGGTGTACAAAATTGGCGAGACAGGACGGGAAATCACCTTATACCGTTTCGGGGAGGGCGAATCTTGTGTCATTACGGCCAATGCCATCCTCAACACGTCAAACTTCCCGGCGATCGCCGTTGTAGAGAAAGTTGCGGAAGCCGTCATGATTCCTGCTGGCACGTTTTCAGACTGGGTCCGGCGCTACGATGCGTGGCGAAATTTTGTCTTCAACCTGAATGCCCAGCGACTGAGCAGCATGATGCAGATCGTGGACCAGGTCGCTTTCCAGCGCATGGACCGCCGGATTGCGGTCCTGCTCCTCGAGAGAGCAAAGGCCGCAAATCCTATCGAGATCACGCACCAGCTGATCGCCAATGAGCTGGGCAGTTCGCGCGAGGTCATCAGCAGGCTGCTCATTGATTTTGCCGAAAGAGGCATGATCCGCCTGTCGCGCGGGGAAATAGAAGTACTGGATGCAGAGAAACTGCAGGACCAGGTCGTTTTGTGACATTGTCACAGACAGCCAGATCGGGAAACCATATACTTTCTGCTAATGAACAAATTCGTTTACTAGGAGAAAAGATCATGAACCCGTTTGTAAAATTTATGGCTTCGACCACCGGCAGGATTACTCGCATCGTTGCAGGCATCGCCCTTGTTGCCTGGGGGCTTCTCGGCCTTACCGGCCCGACCGGCACTGTTGTTGCCATCGTTGGGCTTGTCCCCCTGCTGGCCGGCATGTTTGACGTTTGCGTCTTCGCCCCGCTTTTCAAGAATCCCTTCAAAGGCACTGAGATTCGGGGAAGGAAGTAAATAATGTGCAGGGTGCAGGTTGCCAGATTCTTCGCACCCTGCACTCTGCATTATCGCTCCCGCTCCCAAACCACCTTATAATCCGGCACGGCTGCACGGATCAGGCTGTCGACAGGGCAGTAACGAGAAACCAGTTCCTGCAGCCGCCGGAATTTTTCCTCTGTTTCTTCAGTTTTGATTTTTATCCTGAGGCGAACGGCCCGGTAATGCACCGGTACGTCCGCCAACCCTTTGCGGCCGCGCGTATCCAGGTCGCCTTCTGCGAAAGTCTTCAAATCACTGTATTCAAAACGAATCTTACCGGCCATCCTGGCCGTTGAGACGTTCGTTCAAGCGCACAGCGCTGCCAGGATATATTCCAGTGGGGAAGGTCCCTGGTCGTGCCCGCCGCGCGATGGAGGTTCATCGGAAATCACCGGATCAAAATCCCGTACAAAAATTTGAGCGGCTGCATGGTCCAGCATTTCGCCGCGCGCGCTGTTCGTGACGAGGTAATCGTTGGTTTCAGAGGTCATATATGCTCCTGTTGTACGACCCTTGCGCCATGGTCTTCCCGAGTTCGAAACGATAAGGCGAGAAAGATGCGCCAACCGGGTGAAGCCCAGTCTTCACCGCTTTACGGCTCTTTTTAATGGATCTGGGTAGGCCATGGCTTTTTCGTTTATGAAAATTGTTTGACAACTAGTCAGAATCCTGATATCTTAATGGTAGGACGTCATACCACTGTACCACCATACCATTGTAACATCTATCGCACACCCTTTTCCCCCCAACGCAGCGGAGTAAAGAATGTACGAAGAAGTCCAAACTGGCAGGCTGTACGAACAAATCGTAGAACAGATTCAACGGCGCATCATGGACGGCGACCTGAAACCGGGGGACCAGCTTCCATCTGAGCGCGAACTTGGAAAACAATTCGGGGTGAGCCGGACTTCCATCCGTGAGGCCATCCGCGTGCTCACCCTGATGGGCCTCGTCGAGGTCAATCACGGCAGGGGCACCTTCATAACGGAACAAACCCCTAATGCTATCCGTTACACGATCGATACCATGATTAACATTGCCCGGAAAGAAGGCTCCGGCAACCTGATCGAACTGCGCGAAATCCTCGAACCGGAAATCGCGGCCCTGGCGGCCGTTCGCTCCGGAGAAGAGCACCTTCAGGCGATCCGCGAAGCCGTCGAGACGATGGAAGCGGCGATGAAAGATCCCCTGCGTTACGATGAATATATCGAGGCCGACCTTGATTTCCACCTGTGCCTGGCCGAAGGAGCAGGCAACCCTCTGTTCCTGGTGCTGATCGATCTGCTGGTTGTACAGCTACGGCAGCAGCGAATCCGCGCAGCCAGCAAGGACGGGGGTCTATTTCGCGGCCAGACGCACCACAGGCGCATCCTGGAAGCAGTTGAAAATCGTAACGCGGAGGCCGCACGCATGGTGATGTACGACCACATTCAGCAAATTCGTGAAGATATAAAATAATTCAGCCCAGGACGACCCTGTCTTGGGCTAAATTATTTTTTGAGGATAGAACACAAAATGGCGAATCTAGGATTTATCGGATTAGGAGTAATGGGGAGCCGGATGGCCGGGCGACTGCTCGATGCCGGTCACCAGGTCACCATTTACAACCGCACAAAATCAAAAGGCGATTGGCTCGTCAAAGCCGGCGCGCACTGGGCAGAAACTCCACGTGAAGTGGCCCTGGCTGCAGAAGTCACTTTCAGCATGGTCACCAACACCAGGGCGCTCGATGCAATCACCCGGGGCCCCGACGGTGTGCTCGCCGGCCTGGCCCCCGGCAAAGTCTATGTAGACATGAGCACCGTCAGCCCGGAGAAGAGCCAGCACGTCGCCGCCCAGGTCGCAGAGACCGGCGCTGTGATGCTCGATGCCCCGGTTTCCGGTAGCGTCGAGACGCTCGAGGCCGGCTTACTCTCCGTTATGGTCGGTGGAGACGAGTCCGCATTCGCAAAAGTGCGCCCATTCCTGTCCGATATTGCTCCGAAAGCCCAGCATCACGTCGGCGGGAACGGCCTTGCTGTTGCCATGAAGATCGCGTCGAACCTGAGCCTGGCCGTCCAGATGCTGGCCTTCAGCGAAGGCGTTCTTCTCGCTGAGAAAATGGGCATCAAGCGCGAAGTCGCTTGCGATGTGCTCTTCAACAGTGTGATTGCTTCTCCAATGATTAAGTATCGCGGGCCGTTCGTCATGAACATGCCTGAAGAGGCCTGGTTCAACGTTAACATGATGCAGAAAGACATGAATCTTGCACTGGAACTTGGGCAGCACCTCAACATCCCTATGCCGACCACGTCCGTCACCAACGAGTACCTGACGGCCGCGCGTGGGATGGGGTTGGCGGAAAAAGATTTTGCAATTGTGTTCGAAGTGCTGGCCAGGATGTCAGGAGTTTCGTAATTCATGTCAAAGGCGAAAGAACGTAAAGAAAACCAGCAGAGCATCGATGTAGAACATTGGCTCGACGCCTACGAGCAGATGGTCAAAATCCGCGAATTTGAAGAGAAAGTCAACGAGCTCTACATCACCGCCAAAATGCCCGGCCTTTCTCACCTTTATTCCGGGCAGGAAGCTGTTGCCGTCGGAGTCTGCCAGGCGCTGAACCGGGACGATTACATCACCAGCACACACCGAGGCCACGGCCACTGCCTGGCAAAAGGCGCCGCAGTCGGCCGCATGTTTGCCGAACTCCTTGGTAAGGTCGACGGCTATTGCCGCGGCAAAGGCGGTTCGATGCACATCGCCGACCCGGATACCGGCAATCTCGGAGCCAATGCCATCGTCGGGGGGAGCGCAGGGATCGCAACCGGGGCCGCCTTTTCAGCAAAGCATTTAGGCAACGGGCGCGTCTCGGTCTGTTTTTTCGGCGAAGGTGCGCTCGGGCAGGGATTGTTCTACGAAGTCATGAACATGGCCCAGATATGGAAACTGCCTGTAATCTACGTATGCGAGAACAATCTTTACAACGAATACACACACTATACCGAGACTACTGCCGGATCCCTTGTGGACCGGGCGAAGGCCTTCGGCATCCACACTGAAGTCATCAACGGCCAGGACGTCGTCGAAGTTTACGAGACCGCCCTGCGCCTCGTCGACCGCGCGCGAAAGGGTGAAGGCCCGGCTTTCCTGCTTGCCAACACCTACCGCTATTACGGCCACCACGTCGGCGATATCCGGCGAGAATACTACCGCTCGAAAGAAGAGGAAACGGATTGGCAGGAAAACCGCGATCCGCTGAGTATCCTGGAAGACTGGCTTCTGGAATCGGGGACAACCGATCCGTCCGTATTCGCTCGAATCCGCAGCGATGTCAACAAAGAAGTTGAGGAAGGCGCCCAATTTGCGCTCGATGCGCCTTATCCGGATCCCAGTGAGGTTGATCAGCATGTCTACTGTTAAAACTGCGAGCCGCGAGTTGACTTTCGGCCAGGCGATTAAAGAAGCTTTGGCGGAGGAAATGCGCCGAGACCCGACCGTGTTCGTCATTGGCGAAGACGTGGCAGAAACGGGGACCCCTTTCAAAGTGCTCGCCGGCCTTGTTGAGGAATTCGGTACGGACCGCGTGGTCGATTCACCCATTTCCGAAGCCGGTATCACCGGCCTGGGTGTCGGCGCAGCGATGACGGGCATGCGCCCCGTGGTCGACATCATGTTTGGCGATTTCGTCACCCTGACGATGGACCAGATGGTCAACCAGGCGGCCAAGATCCATTATATGTCCGGTGGAAAATGGAAAGTCCCGATGGTGCTGCGCACCACGATGGGTGCAACCCGGCGCTCTGCAGCCCAGCATTCCCAGTCCCTCCACACATGGCTCAGCCACATCCCGGGGCTCAAAGTCGTCGTGCCATCGACACCGTACGATGCTAAAGGCCTGTTGAAAACCGCCATCCGGGACGACAACCCCGTCGCCTTCTTTGAAGACAAACTGATGTACAGCTCAATAAAGGGTCACGTGCCGGAGGAGGAATATACGATCCCGTTCGGCGTCGCAGATGTCAAACGCACCGGCACCGATATTACCCTGGTCGCAACCAGCAGCATGGTCCATGTGGCGCTGGAAGCGGCAGAATTGCTGGCTGAAATCGGCCTCGAGGCAGAGGTGATCGACCCCCGTACGACTCTGCCGTTGGATAAATCGACACTAATCCATTCGGCGAAGAAGACGAGCAGGGCGATCGTCATCGATGAGGGGCACGAACAATACGGTGTCACAGCCGAAATCGCTTCCGTAATCGCCGACGGCGCTTTCTACTACCTGGATGCGCCGGTCAAGCGGATGGGCGCCATGGATGTGCCGGTGCCTTTCTCTCCGGTCCTCGAAGACCTGACGGTACCGACCCCGGAGAGCGTCGCGGAGACGGCGAAAGTGCTGTGCGGAAAAAAATAGGTGTAAATAATATTTCAAAAATTGGATGCACTCGGGGCACAGTTCTCTGCATGTCCAATTCTTGAGTGATCTTTGTTGAGTTGACTGTACATAGGAGGAGAGAACAAATGGCAATTAAAAGCTTCGGCTTGATGGGTGTGGATTGGGAAGAACGGATCGATTTCGAGCGGCTCCGCACCGAGCGCCTGGCGCGCATCAAGAAGATATTGAAAGAATCGGAACTGGGCGCATTGCTGTGTTTCGACATGAACAATATTCGCTACATTACCGCCACGACTATCGGTACCTGGGCGTTTGACAAAATCGCGCGATTCGCGCTCCTGCCCCAGGAGGACGAACCGATCAACTGGGATTTCGGTTCTGCGGCCAAACACCACCAGCTCTACGCTCCCTGGCTGGGCGGCGGACGCTCACGCGCCGGGATTTCAACCCTGCGTGGTGCCATGAATCCTGCTGCCGGTCGACCTGAAAATGTGGCCCGCAAGATCCGTGTAGAACTGGAAGAACGCGGTCTATTGAACGAGCCTGTTGGGGTTGATATGGTTGAGCCGCCGGTGCTCTTCGCCCTTCAAAAAGAAGGTATTAACGTCGTCGACGGACAGCAGTTGATGCAGCAGGCCCGGATCATCAAGACGCAGGACGAGATCACCCTGCTCAACCAGGCTGCGATGATGGTCGACGCGGCTTATGATGAGCTCTACAGGACGATGAAACCCGGTATGCGTGAGGACGAATGCGTTGGGCTCGTCAGCAATGTGCTGTACAGCATGGGGTCTGAATATGTCGAAGGCGTCAACGCGATTTCCGGTGAACGCTGCAACCCGCATCCGCACCTGCACAGCGACCGGCGTCTGCGTCCCGGCGACCCCGCTTATTTTGATATCCTGCACAGCTTCATGGGTTACCGCACATGCTATTACCGCACATTTGCGGTTGGCAGCGCCTCGCAGGCAATGATCGACGCTTACAAGCGCTGCCGTTACTACCTCGACGTGGCGATCGAATCGATTAAGCCCGGAGTAACGACCGCCGACATCGTCAAACTCTGGCCGAAAGCGACGGAATTCGGCTTCGCCAATGAAGAAGACGCTTTTGCACTCCAATACGGGCATGGAATCGGCCTGGCAATCTGGGAAAAACCGATTTTCAGCCGTCTCGTTTCACTCGACCACCCGGAAGTGATCGAAGAAGGCATGGTGTTTGCCCTGGAGACTTTCTGGCCTTCTACCGATGGCTGGTCCGCCGCTCGCATTGAGGAAGAACTCGTCGTCACTGCAGACGGCTGTGAAGTGATTTCGCGCTTCCCGGCGGAACAGCTGATGGTGGCAGGGGGGCATTTCTACCGGACCGCGACGGGACCGATGTCTCTGACTCGGGAAACACAGTCGCACCTCAACAACGAATACACTGAAGCAGAGATAGAAGCCTGGAGTCCAGAGGCTTAGAGGAATCGAATTGGCAACGAAAGTCATCATGCCAGCCCTGGGGATGGCACAAGAAACCGGGAAATTGATCGCCTGGTTGAAAAAAGAAGGGGAATCCGTCACCAAAGGCGAACCGATTATGGAAATCGAGACGGATAAGGCTGTTGTAGAGTACGATGCCGCAGCCAGCGGGATACTTGGTGGCGTGACGGCTGTCGCAGGCCAGGAAATCCCGGTCGGCGAAGTCGTTGCCTGGATCCTGGAGCCTGGTGAGCCGGTGCCCGAAGAGCTGGTTAGGCCAGCAAAAGAATCGTCGACCGCTGCCGAAAAATCCGGCGTACAACACCCGGAAAAAGCGCACGTTGAAAGTTCAAAACCCGGCACTGAAATTTCGCCCGTCGCCCGCAATGTCGCCCGGGAGCACAACATCGACCTGAATCAGATCAAAACGGAAGGCAGCCGTATCCGCAAAGCAGATGTGCTGGCTTTTATAGAAGGGCATGCAGACCAGGCCGGTTTTCCGGGGCTCCTGCCGGCATCCCCGAAGGCCAGGCGATTGGCCGCCAAACATGGGTTGGACCTCGAAACGATTTCCGGCAGCGGACCGGACGGTGCGGTCTTGACTGCTGATGTCCTGGCTGAGGCTGTTCGGCTCGAGCAGGTCGTCCGGCAATCCGCTATTAGTGGGCAGCCGTTTGCCATGAGCAAGGCCTGGGCCGTGATGGCGGATCGCCTTGCAGAAGCATGGCGGACGATACCGCATTTTTATCTTGAAAGGGAAATAAACGCGTCTCAAATGGTGGTTTGGCGTGAATCCGCACAACGTAGCACGGAAGATAAGATCACGTACACGGACCTGCTTACAAAGGCCGTTGCGGCGGCCTTGAAACATCACCCGCGCGTCAATGCCTCCTGGATCGAAGGCGAGATTCTGATAAACGACGGCGTGCATGTCGGGCTGGCAGTCGCCACGGCAGACGGATTGGTCGTCCCGGTGATCCCGAATACCGATGAACTGTCTGTTAAAGAGATTGCTTCTCGGCGAGAAGGACTCGTTGCCCGGGCTCAGGAAGGCAGGCTCAAATTGCAGGACATTCAGGGTGGTACATTCACCATCAGCAACCTGGGGATGTATGGCGTGGATGGTTTTATTGCCATCGTCAACCCTCCGCAGGCGGCGATCCTGGCTGTCGGCAAGATTGTTGATAAAGTCATGTCTGTTGACGGTCAGGTCGCAGTCGTCCCAACTTTGAAATTAACGCTGTCCTGCGACCACCGCGTGGTGGATGGGGCCATCGGCGCCAGGTTTCTCGCTCAGATCGCGGAATATCTCGAAGATCCGCTGCGGATCTTATAACCGGAGACTTTCTGAATACCTTAGCGGACTTGAATGGAGCGTGCAGTGAAAGGAGGAGGATGCAGATTCTACGAATCGACAGCTTTAAAATGTACCCACTCAACATTCTTGGAGGATAAAAACGATGAAATACACCAAATTCTTTTTATTGATATTGCTGGTACTCGCCCTTGGCTTTGCCGGATGCACCAGTGACGTCGCTACCGAAGCACCCGAACCCGGCGAAACGCCGACTGAAGAAGTCGAGGTTGAAGAAGCCGAACCGATCAAGATCGGCGCTTCTCTTCCATTGACGGGCGGTTTTGCTATCCCGGGCCAGAAACATGCCGACGGTTACCAGCTGTGCGTGAACCTGATCAACGATAAGGGCGGTCTTCTCGGACGGCCGGTTGAACTGATCGTCAGCGATAACCAGTCCGACGTCGATACCGTGCTTGCCCAGACGGAACGCTTCATCAACGTCGACAACGTAGACCTGCTCTTTGGAACTTTTTCCAGCCGCCTGACATTCCCGCAGACCTCACTCACCGAGCAGGCCCAGATGATCAACCCGATCCCGTCCGGTGCTGCCCTGCGAATCTACGAACGCGGTTACACCTACCTGTTTTACTTCCAGCAGCTCGCTGCAGAATTTGTCGGTCAATCACCGATCAACCTGGTCAACGACCTGGTTGCTGAGGGCGACCGCCCGACGAGTGCCGCCGTTGTCTTTGCTGACGACTTCTTTGCCGGCTCAATCGCCTCCGGTCTGATCGGCGGCACGATTGATACCGGTGAAGGCGAAGTGCCTCTCCCGAGTCTCCTCGAATCAGCCGGGATGGAACTGGTCTACCAGGAAATGTGGCCGGAAGAAGGTTTCTCCGATTGGGTGACCCTGGCGAACTCGATCAAAGCCAGCGGAGCCGAAATGGTGTTCGGACTGACCGCCTCGCCGGATGAAACTATCCTGCTCATCCGTGCCATGCAGACAGTTGATTACAATCCGAAAGCCATCTACCTGTCACAGGGAACCCAGATGGAATTCCTCGAAGGCGTCGGTGACGCCGCCAACGGTGTCATGATCCATGCTGCCTGGCATCCTGCAGTGCAGTGGGAAGGCGTCCTGGCCGGCCAGCCCTACACTAACCAGGACTTCCAGACAGACTTTGAAGCTGCCTTTGGGCGAGCTGCCGATGAAGACGAAGCGATCCCCTTCGCACTCTGCCAGGGCATGGAACAGGCCGTCCGCGCCACGGGTTCGACGGACAACACCGTCCTGCGTGATTGGCTTGCCTCCCGTACCGCCGATGATCCAGTCAAAACAATCATCGGTAACCGCCATTGGGACGACCGCGGCCTGGCGATCGATGCCAATTTCGTAATGACC
>JBFGQG010000028.1:0-15295 GCA_041564295.1 Anaerolineales bacterium
AGTTGAATGAACTGAGCGCAGAAGAAATGGATGCAGTCAGAGATCTCGCGCTCGCAATGGAAGCGCAGGCATATGAACGAAGCAAAGAGGTTTATGATCAGACAGCACCTTCGATAGCCCCCTGATTGAATATCAAGAAATGATATAAGAAGCGAGGCTTCTCATTTGAAGTCTCGCTTCTTCATATACTAAAATCTATTAAGACTAAGGCAATTTTACAAAGCCGTAATTCGTCACCAGTAGATATGCATCCTGTATTAACCCGATATCGCGAACGTATGTCTTATATTCGACTTCTAAAGGGTTTAGCGCGGTCCCTTCACGAATTATCAAGGCCTCTTTGAATGATCCCGCCGGGGTCTCGAGAACGCCATCTATGCTCGTGATCTCGGCCCGGTCCATCGCCACGCCCGGTGCAATCTCCTGGAAATATTTCATTCCAACTGTGGGGGTTCCGGGCATGATCAGACCTGCCTTTGCTCCGTTCTCTCCATGGAGCCAGGCGCCAAAGTGGTTGACGATATCGCCATCCTTATACATGTCGACTTCTTCACCGAAGTAAAATACATCTTTCGTCTCCTCGCAAAGCGCATAATAATTCCTGGAAATTTCAACAAGATCGCCAGACTTCCATTCCTTCTCCTCTACTATGCGAGTGCTGAAACCTTCGATCTGCCGCGTTTCGTCGAGAACGGTGATCACAACTTTATCGCCGCCTCCCTCGAGTGTAATTTGAAAACCAGGCGCGAGAATAAAAAAGTCATTTTGGCCTTTGTCTGTCAGCGAGCAATCATCTAAACCGAATTCTTCCTGCCACCCGGTTGCTTCCTGTGGGACTGTAGAATCTGTTTCAGGGGTTTTGGTTTTTGGCGCAGCACACCCGGCAAGATACCCGGTTATTAAAAGAAATACAAATAACGTTACAGTATTCCTATTTTCCATTTTGATCACCTCTTGAGACCTGGTTTTTATTACCGCCCTGGCGATTATCGCCTGTATTAATCCTTTCAGGTTTTTATCAAATACTGTGTAGAATCATAACACTCAGGTAAAAATACCGAACAATGAAATTCATTTTCATTAATATAGCCGGGTGATTTTATGAAGAAAATGGTATGGACAGCATTGGTGGCTGCATGGGTTTTTCTGGCGTGCAGCTTTCCAGGATTAATTGCCTCCCCGACCCATGAGACGGAAACCGCTCAGACAAAAGGCGATTCCACAATCTTTCCAGCGGTCACACCAACCAGGATCATTGAAGTCAACATTGCGCGAGGAGCTTCCGTCACCTCAACGCGCTTCCTGCCCGGTTTTGAACCTGAAAAGGCCATCGACGGTATCTCTGAGATCGAGCAAGATAATTGGTGGAGCGCCGGTGATGGGCCTCCTCAGCAGATAGAAATCGATCTCGGCGGCCCTTTCGACATCAGCCGCATCCGCCTCGTCACAAGTCAGACCCCGGAGGGAGAAACCAGACACCTAATCCTGGGCCGGCGTCCTGGTGAATCTACTGAGGTGACACTGGGGGAACTTTCCGGGCTGACGAAAGATGCCCAGGAATTAATCCTTGCCACAGAGACATCCTGGGCTGGCTTTCAGCATATCATCGTTAGAACTGTCGATTCGCCATCATGGGTCGCCTGGCGCGAGATCGAAGTCTACGGCAAGCCGGGCGCATCACTTCGTGATGTCGATGGAACTGTTACGGCGACGCCGGTAGCGCTGATTGAAGCAGACCTCATTTTCGTTAACGGCAACATCCTGACGATGGACCCAGAAACCTCCACCGCTCAGGCGATTGCCATCAAAGACGACAAAATACTGGCTGTTGGATCGAATGAAGCTGTGCGTCTGCACCGGGGTATCGGTACACGTGTAGTCGACCTCGCCGGTTGGACGGTGACTCCGGGGTTCATCGATTCACACACACACCGCATCGGCGACCGCTGGCTTTATGGCTACGGCGAACAGGGGCCAGAGCAGGTCATACAGGAGGCCATCGAAGGCGGCTGGACATCGCTCCACGAAATGTTCGTAGACCAGGGCCGCCTGGACGAATTGACCGCGCTGGCAGCGGCCGGTGATTTGCGAACCCGGGTTTCAATGTACCTGACGATGAATTTCCAGTTCGAGCGCGACGACTGGTGGTCGGCCTACCAGCCGCTCACGCAGTACAACCCGTACCTCCAGATCGCCGGATTGAAAATCACACTTGACCAGGAATGGGGCGAGACGGTCTTCTTCGACCCGCAGCAACTGACGGACATGGTCCTCTTCGCGGCCGAACGGGGCTGGCAGGTCGCGACACACGCCTTCACCCCCTCGACGAACATGATGATTCTGAACGCCTATGAAGCTGCGATCACCAGCTATCCGGGCCAGGATTTACGCTTCAGGCTCGAACACATCGGCGTGATCGATGATGCCGGATTAGAACAAATGGCCCGCCTGGGCGTGATCGGTTCCGTCCAATTCACGAACACCTCCCTTTACATTGAGGATACTTCATTTAAGAGATACATTCCAGAGTCGCAACGACAGCTGGTTTCACGCTGGCGAGATCTGATCGGAGCCGGGGTCGTGCTCACAGGCAACACAGACGCACCCTGGTGCTGCACGCCATGGCGTGATCCTGCTGCATTGGTCACTACAGCCCCAGCAATGGATGCGCTCTACCAGGCTGTCGCCAGGATTCCAAACTCTGGCCTCCCTCCGGAAGCCTGGCAGCTTTTACAGGCCGTCTCTGCGGCCGAAGCCCTGGAAATGATGACGATTCGTGGAGCGTATGCCGCCCACCAGGAGGATGTACTCGGCAGCCTATCTCGGGGAAAATACGCCGATCTTGTTGTGCTTTCTGCTGATCCGCTCACTGCGGCTCCGGAAGACATACGGGAAATCGAAGTCCTTCTGGTGTTGATTGGTGGCAAAACCGAATATTGCCTGCCCGGACAGGCGGAAATTTGCCCGTAACTCAGAAAGTATTAACGTGTTTGTACTTGTGGAGGAGCTGTGATTGCTGCTGGAAATGCGCGTCATAACCGATTGCGCGGCCCGGCTAAGATTCGTGCACCGGTGGGAACAGCTCACTCGCACAGATACTCATGTCAGAATATTGCTAATGGAATAACTGGATGGTCGCGCCGGGAAAAAGGAGCTACGTGATGTATCTTCAACGCGTTCAAAACGAATCCGTCTGGCAGTCCCTGAAAACCCTTTTTATGGGTTCTCTCCTGATCTTTCTCGTCAACATCTATTTCGGTTTCGACAATTCACTGACGGTTGGCGAGATCGAACGATGGCAGGTTTTGATTCACCTGCATGGCGGCAGCGTCGGCTGGATAACACTTTCCGCAATCGGTGTGATGATCTGGGTTATCACGGGAAATCGAGAGGTCTCGATGGACTATGAGCGGAAAGTACGCAGCCTGACGATGGCAGGCGTGCTGATATTCGCCGGTTATGTGATTTCATTCGGGCTTGCTTTTTCACGTCCGAGCGGTTTCCTGGTGTATCTGCTGCCGATTTTTGGGGTTGGGGCCGTGCTGACTCTGTGGTATGCAACAATTTTTGCTTTTTCTCAATTTAAGCACCAACCAGTCGTCACCACAGTACACTACTTAATTTCAGGGGCCTTGCTGACGGCGGCGATCGGCGCTACGGTCGGGATGCTGCTCGGTCTGGAGCGCGCGATTGGTCAATTCTTGCCGCTACCTGAGCAGGACCGTGTCGGTGCACATGCAGGCATGATGGACACATATCTCTTTCTCGTTGCCAGTGCAATAGCTGAATGGACGACTCGCAAGGAAGAGAAACGCTGGGATCTGGCAGGTCTTCTCCAGGCACTGTTTTGGATGGTCGGCGCTGCGCTGGTTCCCCTGGCGTTCTTTTTGAATATTCTTGAAATGATACTGCCGATCTTCGGGCTGATGCTGATCATCGGCATGCTGCTGTTCTTCATCCGTTACGTCTGGCGTGTGCTGGCCAACTTTTCGCTGAGCCCCGGCGTCCGTTCATGGACGTTTTTCGGAACCCTCTGGCTGGTCATTTATATGGCTTTGTTCCTATACGCCGTTATGGGAACCGGAGGCGACTTCTCTGTATTACCACCCTGGTTCTTTGCCGTATTCGCACATGCCGGTTTCGTTGGGATGATGACAAACTTGATCATGGGTGTCGTCGCCTCGAGAGCAGAAGCTGGGAAAAGTGTGATGGCATGGGGAGAGAGTGGGGCCTTCTGGCTGATCAACCTGGGGATCCTCGTTTTCCTGGGATTAAAAATTAGCGCAGATATTCGTTTAGGCGCAATTGTTATGGGCATTGGAGTGCTACTCGGGGTTGTGACCATGTTCCGGCGCCTGCAAGCCAGTTAACAGGAGCATGAAAGTATCGCAGAAAGCTGCAGGTTTCCTGGTATTTTTCCTGGCGGCCTGCAGCAGCCTCGTCCCCCAGCCAACCCCTACACGAACGGAAGAAGAAATCCGCGGAAGAGCCGTTTTCAAAGCGTATTGTGAACGTTGTCACGGACTGGTCGGCGAAACAGTGATTGTTGGTCCTTCACTGGCCGGCATTGCGACCCGCGCCGGCACGCGCATCGAAGGCCTGGATGCAGAGGCTTACATCCGGAATTCTATTCTGGACCCGGGTGTGTACACCGTTGAAGGATTCCCCACCGATGTGATGCCAATAACGCTCAAAGATGAACTCTCGCCGGAGGATCTCGATGCCGTAATTGCATTTCTACTGACTTTAAAATAATTGTTTGTGTCAATCCGCCCGACGCACCAGGTCATCCATGCGTCTCAGTTCTTCCCTGTAAATCCGTCTTGTGATCCCCGAGTGAACAGCTTTTCTAGAACCCCCCTGATTCCAGGGCTGGTGCGAGCCGTGTTGGGGATCGTAACACGGTATTTATCGCCTCCGTTCAAAGGACCAACAGGGAATTTCGCAACCACATCTTCTGACACATCTTCTTCTAAAAGTACGCGGCCTGGCTCCGGTTCAGTGACGACCAGTCGGTACTCAAAAGCATTCCCGTATTTTAGAAATCCTGATCCGCGGTAGAATTTTGTACACATCATATGCGAAAACAACAAATTCACGCGATAGGATTCCCAATACGGTTGGTGCTGATCAGTTTAGTACCCGTATGGCTATTCTCTCTAACTGCCTGCCTGGGCGGTCCCCAATTAATAGAATCCACGGAAGATTTACAAGCGACGATAACCGAACCTGCCAGCCTTCAACCGACACTGACTAACACTCCAAGCCCACATCCACCGACGCCCACATCGACGATCTTTCCCACACAAAAACCCCCGAAGATACTCTACGAAGAACGCTTCGAGGATAATGTCACCTGCTTTAAATTGAACTCCCTGAATAAGGACATCAAGGTCGGTATTGAAAATGAAGCATACAGCGTCATCGTGGAGGGCAATAACAGCCTGGCCACGCAGTGCATCGGTGGTTATGATAATTTTGTCATGGAATATGATGTTCAGGTCGTGAAAGGCGACGCACATTCCATCGTGGGTCTCCAATACCGAAATTACCTGCGTTCTTCATATAATATCTACATTTCCGGAAGCAACGTGCTTTGCTGGGATTATTACAATTCAGAAACGAACTCATTTCGCAACCTCGCAGGTTGTTGGGCCAGGCTGCCCGAAGGGCTCAACATCCATGACACCTTTCATATTCGCCTTGTGGTTGCAGCCGAAAAAATGGCCATTATTATCAACGATGAACTGGTCACAACGGTTTATGATCGAGCACTCAATTACGGCACTTTCGGATTCTTCATCGCTAATAACGGACCAGGAACCACAGAAGTCATCATAGACAATATATTAATCCGTGAACTTCAACGGGAGGATTCGGATGTTTTCGAAGTGGACCAGATCGGTCAATAATCGGTCTCTTATCCCGGCTGATGCGCTCCTCCTCCCTGCGTTATTTCTATTTCTCGCTTCCCTTTCCGCATGCATTTCGCCTGAGCCGGTCATCACCTCGACCCCATTTCCAACGATCGAGGCGGTCCGTCTCGATATTCCAAACCTGGAACCTCTTCTCCTCGACCCGATCCAGCGCCCACCGCGAGTCACCAGTGCAGATATCAGCCAGGTCCCGCATCCTTCTTTCTCAAAACTACCGGAAGCAGACCACTTCATTTCAGTCCTGTATGCCAGCGGCTCAGGATTCGGCGGCAGATTGTCAATCTTCATCTATGCCTTCCCCGAAGACCTGGATTCCGTCTGGCCGCTCGTCCTCGATACAATCTACACACCGCGTGAAATAGATGGGCCCGGTGAATTGACAGCTGTCGACCACAGCGACATCGCCTTTATCCGTTGCAACGCCCTCGTTCATATCAAGCTCGATGGTGCAGACCCTGATGAGATCCTGACCTTTGCAGATAAATTTGATGCGGACCTGAAATCGCTCCTTTGCCCGTCAAAATAAGGCGGGCCAATAGATCAGCGATGTCATTTGCTTGACCCTGTCTGCCCGCAGGACTACAATTTCTAGACTGCTTTACGACACATAGAGGAGTTTTTACATGACCGATTATTTTTTCCGCGGCACCATCGCCGATCTCGATCCCTCTGTCCAGAAATTGATCCAGGTCGAAGCCGAACGACAATTTCGCCGCTTAATCTTGATCCCCAGCGAGAGCACCGCCCCTCTGGCAGTCCGTTCCGCTCTCGACAGCGCATTTCAAAACATTTATGCAGAAGGCTATCCGCCGGAGGACTGGCGCCTGCTCAAAGAAGACGAGATCCTTGATTACGAAGCCCGGTTGGGGGAATACCGCCGCTTTTCAGACCCACGCTATTATAAAGGCGTCGAATACGCCGACATCGTCGAAACGCTTGCCCAACGCCGCGCGGCCGAACTGTTCGCCGCAAACGGCCTGACAGCAGAAGATATCTTCGTCAACGTCCAGGCTCTGTCCGGCGGGCCAGCCAATAACGCCGTCTACCATGCGCTGGTGAACCCTGGCGATACAGTCATGGGCATGGACTTAATTTTCGGCGGTCATCTTTCTCACGGATCACCTGTAAATCGGTCAGGAAAATATTTCAACATCGTCCCGTATACGATCAACGAAGAAACCGAACAGCTTGATTATGAAGAAATGCACAGGCTGGCGCTCGAACACAGGCCGAAAATGATCATCGCCGGCTACTCCTCCTATCCCTGGCAGGCAAACTGGAAAGCGTATCGTGAGATCGCTGACGAGGTAGGCGCATACTTGTTGGCTGATATTGCACATGTAGCCGGGCTGATTGCAGGCGGCGTTTACCCATCGCCGATCGGGATCGCAGACGTCGTCACCACTACGACGCATAAGACTCTTTGCGGTCCCCGCGGCGCGATGATCATGACCCATAAACCTATCATCGCCAGAAACTAGGACCGCGCAGTTTTCCCGGGAGAACAGGGTGGGCCTCATGTCAACGTATTTGCCGCGCTCGCCGTCGCCCTCAAGCTTGCCCACACCGACCAATTTGCCGCGCTGCAGCAGCAGATTGTGAAGAACTGCCGGGTGTTCTCTGACAGGCTGGCAGAACGCGGTTACAAGATTCCGTTCGGCGGCACGAACACGCATCTCATGAATCTGGACACGAAGTCCATCAAAGGGGTGGACGGCACCACCCTTTCCGGCGACATGGCGGCCCGAGTTCTCGACCTGGCCGGGATAGTGGTCAACCGCAACACCATCCCGGGCGACCGCTCAGCGCTTAACCCGTCCGGCGTACGCATGGGTACGCCCTGGATTACACAGCGAGGGTTCAAAGAAAAAGAGGTCACTGAATTGGCCGATATCATCGCCGATCTGCTGCAGGCCTGCACCCCATATTCGGACCGCTCGGCTCGCGTTCGCAGCGCGCGCACCAAGGTGGATTTCCAGACTTTGCGTGACGCGCGCGCGCGTGTCCAGAAGCTTGCCGAAAGCGCCGGCATCGATTATGAGCCGACCAATCACGGCGCGCCGCATTTCCCGCACCGTGACGCTACAGGTGTGGATGTGATGGACTGGGTGCTGTACGAAATTAGCGGCAGTAAAGCCCGTGAGTTTGTTAATTTCGTTTTCAGCAGCGACGCGGAAACGCTCAAGCCGGGTCAGACCCAACACACATCCCTGGGCGTTGATGGGCAGGTAATGAAAGGCGTTCTGGCCCATAAAAATAATGGCAGCTACATGCTGCGCGTCGGCGGAAAGCAAGCCCATGCTGTCGGCATGTGGTTGCGAGACCTTTCCGACGGTTTTGTTTCATTCGACAGTGATCTGAATCGCAAGATCCCCGGTCCGGTCAAAATACGCAATGCCGGTCATGGGATTGGGCAGAGCACGAAGGTCCCTGATCCGGCGGACGGGGCACGGTCTGTTTCCGGCACGAAACCGTACTTCATCGATATCGAGAACGCAAATCACAACATAATCCGTGCTGATGAGAAAATAGCGCTGCCCATGTTCAGTTTTGAGGAATCCGAGAGCGAAGAACTACGGAAGACCCCGCTCCACCAGACCCACGTCGAGATGGGCGCCAGGATGGTGCCATTTGGCGGTTGGGACATGCCGGTCTGGTATTCCTCTGTGAAAGAGGAGCACCAGGCCGTCCGCGAAGCGGCAGGCCTCTTCGATGTAGCCCATATGGGCGTTTATCAAGCCGAAGGGCAGGGCGCCTGCGCTTTCTTAGACAGCGTCTGCGGAAACGATATCAGCGCGCTCGCAGTTGGCGAATCCTGTTACACCCATTTCCTAGATACAGATGCGAACGTTATCGACGACCTGTTAGTTTACCGGCGCGATGAGGAAAAATATCTGGTTGTGGTAAATGCTTCCAACGACGACAAGGATTGGGCCTGGTTGAACGCTGTCAAGGACGGCCGCGTTAGGGTCGACTCCGAGCGGCCGTGGGCGTTTGCTTTCGGTCGGGACGTGCTCCTCCGCAACCTGCGCGATCCGATAGAAGGCGCAGACCAGCGCGTAGACCTGGCGCTGCAGGGACCGCGCTCCCGCGAAATCCTCCTCCGGCTCACGGACGATAAGACCGTCAGGCAGCGGATCATGAACCTTTCCAGAACGCAGTTGACGGACGCAGTCTTCGGCGAATTCAACCTCGTCGTTTCCCGCACCGGTTACACCGGCGCGAGCATGGGCTTCGAACTGTTCGTCCATCCGGAACAGCTCGTCGAACTGTGGAACGCCCTGCTTGAGGCCGGAAAGGGTCTAGGTTTGCTGCCATGTGGTCTCGGGGCACGCGATTCGCTACGCACGGAAGCAGGATTGCCGCTTTACGGACATGAAATGGGCGGTGAATTAGGGATGGGCGTCGGTGAGGCCGGTTTCGGAAGTTATGTCAAGACATACAAACCCTGGTTTATCGGTCGCGATGCCTTCCTCAAGCGCGAGCAAAAGCGAGTGGGCGAACTGGTTAGATTCACATTCGATGATCAGAGCGTGCGAATGGCGCATCTTGGCGATCCCGTGCTCGATAAGCGCGGGCGAACGATCGGCGTCGTCACGAGCTGCGCTGTGGATAAAGACGGTTTCCTGACCGGGCAGGCTTACATTGAGTTTAAGAACACGGAGCCGGACACTCCGCTCTATATTTTCCAGAGCGCTCCAAAAACTACCGGCAAACCACCTGCAGAACTGCGCTTCGGCGACCGTACTCCGGTCCCAACGGCGGCGAAAGTCGTCCGGCGGTTTCCGAGATTGTAGTAAATTGAAGAGATCGTATCGGACCTGTTTGAGCAAGCCGGAGGATAACCGATAAATAATCAGAAAAGGCGTGGAATTGCCTCCACGCCTTTTCTGATTATTTTTATCTGGAGGCTGGTTCAAGATTCTCAGGTAGATATTTTTTGGAACCGGGTTCCTGGAACCTGCAAATTTAATTACTGTACTTCAAGCAGCTCGACCTGGAAGATCAGTGTTGCACCGCCGGGAATCTCGGGTGGGTAGCCATTCGGGCCGTAGCCGAGGTCTGATGGGATCGTCAAAATACGTACACCCCCAACTCTCATACCTGCGACACCCTCGTCCCAGCCCTGGATCACTCGTCCGGCACCAAGGGGAAAAGAAAACGGCTGGCCTCGATCAACGGATGAATCAAACTTCGTACCGTCTGTCAGCCAACCAGTGTAATGCACGCTCACCGTGCTGCCGGGGAGTGCTTCTGCGCCGTCACCGACAACTTCATCCTGGTACTGAAGTCCGGAGTTCGTGGTGATGATTTCAGCGTCTGATAATCCGAGTGCGAAGTCCCCACCTATGCCGGCGGCATCCGGTGAAGAAGGCCAGAGGTTGATCGCCAGAATAGCAATTATGACAACGGCGATGACCGCCAGAGCGATTTGCTGTGTGCGGCGGCGCTGCTGGCGCCGTTTCGCGCGTTCGGACCGAAATGAAGATTTAGACATGGGTCGATAACTCCTTAGATTTCGATTTTAAGTTTGCATCATACCATTAAGTGCAGAGCGCAGATTGCAGGGTGCAAAGAAGTCTGCAGTTGACTGAATCTTTAACTTCCCGGCTTCTTTCGGCCTAAACCGTGCACTCTATACCCTGAACTAATCATTAATCACTCTCGAGTGCGAATGCCTTGAGTCCTGGATGCTCCTTATACACACCGCGGTAGCATTCAGGAAGGAGAGCTGCAATGCGGAGCATGATTTCCTCGGTGAATGCGGAAACAGCTTCGTCACGGTTCACTTTTGGAAGAGGTGGTGGGAAAAATGGCTCACCCAGGGTCAGTGTAATTTCCGGACGGCGGAGATGTTTCCAGCAGTTAAAGACATATTTATCCTCGGTGCCGGTCAACGCAGCGGTGACAACGGGCGTACTTAACTTCATTGCCAGGTAAGCTGCGCCGTCGTGGGGCTGGATCAAAGCGCCTGTTGGGCTGCGTGTACCTTCCGGCGCGAGGATCAACATCCCGCCTTTTTTCAATCGCCGTATAACCTCACGCACTGCATTCACGTCCGCGTTATGGCGGTCGATAAAAATTGCATCCATCGCTTTAACGAGCAATCGCGACCAGGTGTGGTCCTGCCAGTGCTCGGCAACCGGTACGATCACATCATCGCGCCAGGTCGTATAATAAATCAAAAAGCCATCGAGGAAACCGAGGTGGTTGGATGCGACTACGAGGCCTCCCTGGACTTTTGAGGCTGGTTCTATCCCCCTTACCGTTACCTTTGTGAAAAATCGGAATACAATATAATTGACAAATCGGAAGATAAATTGGATCATTGAAGTTCATCCGAATGTTTCATTCTCAAAAGTGATTATACATGAATGTTTTCTTATTCCCACTTTACACACTGCTCTTATATATTGCTTTTCGACAGCTTCGTAAACAAGCCAAAGAATTGACGGGAAGGATCACTGGCACATCCGTACTCCTTGCGGTGATAACAACCTACATGGCAGAAAAATTCGTCCTGTCAGTGGGGAATTTGCTGGGCCATGGAGAGTTGCTGGCGGCCTTAAGCGTCGGTACCTGGTGGCTGCGCGTACTCCTTATTCCGTTCCTGACAATTACTTATTTCGAGTTTGCCCGCCGGTTCGATATCAAGTTTGCTGAGAAAAAACGTCTCACACGCATCGTCTGGGGGCTCACGGCAGTCCTGCTGGTCGCTCAGATCTGGCTGAACAGGGCTAACCTATCCGTTGACACATTTTCAACATTTGAGGCTGGCGGAATCCTGGGATATGCACCGGAGGTCGACGGACTTCTGCCGGCCACCATCGCCGCACATACAGCAGGATTGTCACTCGGGCTCTGGATTGTCTTTAAGGTGCGCTGGCCCTGGGTCCTTGTGGCTGCATCCGCAGTATTGGCTGAAATGCTCCTCTACCCAACGGCGTTTGCTGTTAAGCATGGCCTTGAGGTTATTCTCATCTGGGTCTTGGTTGCCACGGAAGCGCGTGCCCAGCGGGCTGGTTATATGCTCTCTGAAAAAGAGCTAAAAGATCGGCTCAGAGACCTGGAGTAGCATATGCAAATCGCTGTGTTTTCTGATGTCCATGGAAACCCTTTTGCGTTGAATGCCGTTCTGGCAGCGATCGAGCAAGAAGGCGAATTCGATCATATTGTCGTCGCCGGCGACCTCGCCTTTGGTGGAAGCAACCCTGCTTATTGCATTGACCGGATTAGGGAAGCAGATTTGCTCGCTGTCTACGGGAACACTGAAGTATACATTCACTCACCCCACGATGTTCCCGGCGATTTGCTTCATTTAAAGAAGTGGGACCGTCTGCAAACTGATGCCGCCTGGGTGCGCGAAAAAATCGGTCCGGAAAGGATCACCTGGCTCGCAAACCTTCCCTTTGACCTGAACTTTTCACCTACGAACGACCCTCGGGACGACCTGCTGGTTTTCCATGCCAACCCGATTTCAGTCGAAGAAATGATTTATCCTTCCCCAGATGACCAGGTGGCGTTAATAGGAGAAGTCCTCCAACCGGATAACGATCCTGAACTTGAGAAATTATTTGACGGAGTCAGAGCTCGAACTGTCGCTTTCGGACATTACCATTTCACAAGCGAACGGCGGATTAGAAATCGGGTACTTGTTAACGTTGCGCCTGTCAGCATGCCTGCAAAGGATCATGATCCACGCGCGCGTTATACGGTATTTGAATGGGCAGATTCAGATTGGAAAATTTCCAGACGCCTCATTGATTATGACTACACGCAAGAGATTAGCGCTTTAGAAAAATGTGGTATCCCACACTGGCGCGATCATGCTGCAACATTTCCAGGCTAAATTGAACAAATGATGAGGTTAATCTGGAGTGGCGATGCCGCGCAGTTCGTTTTGAAGGAAGAGCCGCGCCCTTCGCAAACGAGTTTTGACATTGTCCTCGGATATGTCCAGGGTCTCTGCGACCTGTCTGGTTGACAAGTCTTCAAGAATTCGCAGCACGAAGACGGATTTGAGGTTGTCCGGCAACGAAGAAATCGCCCGCTCGAGTTGTTCACGCGCCCGCGCGGTCTCGAAATCACGCTCAGGCAGGCAGCACCAATCGTAGAGTTGGCGTGGAAGGTTCTGCCCGTCCGTACGGACAGCGAGTTCTTCCACAGAAAGGCTTGTGTCTCTGCGCTTCCGCAGACGACCTACGGCGGCGTTATAAGCGATGCGGTAGAGCCATGTGCTGATCTCGGAACGCCATTCAAACTGGTCGATGGCTTTGAACGCGTTCAGGAAAGTCTCCTGGGTTACGTCTTCAGCTTCGGCTTCATCACCGAGAATACGGAGCGCCAGCTGGTAGACCATCGGCGTGTAAATTCGGATACATTCGTCGCAGGCAGATTTATCACCGGCCTGGATTCGTGCGTAGAGATCGGAAGCGGTCATAGGAGATGATTATAAAGGATATTTGCGTGACAAGAGCGGGGTGCGGGAGGCGCCGAATCGTGCACCCCATACCCCATTGGCCTGCTATTGTAGGCCTTTCCACCATTCAACTACTTGGCAGATACCGGCTATCTATTAATAACCTGTCAGGAAGCAGCGAGGAAACTCTTTTAATCTGAGGTGGGTTTGCCTGAAAATAAAAATGAGCACCGCCAATAATCCCACCGGCGGTGCTGAAAATTTCTATTGAAATATTGATTATGCTGCTTCGAGTTCGAGGACGCTCGTCATGACGTCGAAAACAGGCGGGGATTCGAGGTGTTTCTTGACGGCGCACTGCTCGGCAGCGCGAATCACAGCCGATTTGTATTTTTCCGGGAAATCTGGCGGGAGCTGGATTTCCAGGTTGACCTTGGAGATCATCCCGTTGATCGGGTTCATCTCGTGGCTCTGCACGATGCGGATATTATCGGTCGAGATGCCGCGCTGGCGGCAGAAACCGAGGATGTAGATCCCCGCGCAAGTGCCAATGGAAGAGAGAAACGTCGCGAACGGTGTTGGTGCGGACCCGGTGCCGCCGCCCTGGTAGGGCTGGTCGGTCGGGATGGTGTAAGGTCCGAAATGCGCGTCCACGCGAGCGCCACCGGGGAAGTCGATGATCATATTCATATCTTGTTATCCTTTCTATTTTTGCACTCTGCACCCTGCACCTATCATCGTGCAGAGTGCAAAGTGCAGGGTTGTTGGTCTTATTTACGATGGATTCCGACGTACCGCCGGCTCAGCCCAGGCCTCAGGTCCCACCGGGGGAGCAGCTGGGTCCTGAGATCTGGACCTGTGAAGAGGATGGCCGGAAACTCCGGGCAACACGGGACATTTTTTTCATTACATTTTCGCTGGCGCAGCCTGGGCAGCGGATGTCTTTTAGATCCTGGTTCAGGCTGACCAGTTGCTCAAAATGCTCATTGCAATCTACGCAATCGAAGGTGAACAGCGGCATGGCTTAGTCCTCGAGAAGGGCGGCGACACGGTCCAGTCTGGCGCGTGCTTCCTGGGCGATATCTGCGAGTTCGGGGTGGTCCAGGATGCTCAACATCGCGAGCGGGTCGATCAGGGAGACCTCGATTTGGCCCGGCTTGATTTCGGAAACGGTCACATTGCAAGGCAGCATCAGTCCGACTTCGGGTGCGGCAGTGAGTGCTCTAAGGGCGAGTGGTGGGTTGCAGGCGCCGAGGATGCGGTACGGACGGAAATCGACGCCAATCTTCTTCTTCAGCGTTTCTTTGACGTCGATCTCGGTCAGCACACCAAAGTCTTCGGTTTTGAGGGCAGTGGTGGTTCGCTCGATGGCGTTCTCGAAATCCGTAGAGAGTTGTACGGTCGTGCCCAGAATGATTTGACTGGTTGTCATTTTCGAACTCCTTGACAGCAAAATCTTGGTTGCCTGCCTTTCAGCGTGGAACCGTTTAATTAGATGGATGATGGGAGAAAAGGTGACAGATTGGATTGTGGATTAGGATGTTTTTAGTTGACAGGCTGCCGAGTATTTGGTAATATTCTGCCCGCAATGGTCCCGTGGTGTAGTGGTTAACATGCGGCCCTGTCAAGGCCGAGATCGCGGGTTCGACCCCCGTCGGGACCGCCTGGTTTAACAAGAACGCTCCAGTTTGGGGCGTTTTTTTTGCATTTACCGGCGTGAAGTATTTTCCGAGAAGGTGCCAAAAAGCTGCTGATTCTGTATCAATGTATCCATTATTCTTAGTTTTTTCCAGTGGAAACGATTCAAAAGGCACATTCTTTAAGATAAAAAGCCCTACCCCCTTCCAAATACCTGAAATTTTTTACCTGAGTCGGCCTAAGTTGGTAATTGTACGAGGTGTAAATGAAAACCACGGCCCATCCAAAATGCAACCAGCCC
>JBFGQG010000029.1:0-15115 GCA_041564295.1 Anaerolineales bacterium
CAGCCAGCCGTCGTCTTCGGCTGCATTGTGATCGCAGTGCTCCTCTTCCGCGGCGCCTTCCGCGATATCACCGGCGGTTTGACCACGACCGATGCGACCCCCGCACCCCCCGCCGGCTCAGTCGTCGTCGACGTTGCATCCTCAAACACAAAGGAAGACTGGATGAACACGCTTGTCGAGCAGTTCAACAATGAAGAGCACAAGACTTCTGACGGGGACGTCATCTTCGTGCGTGTTTCTCACGTCACCTCAGGCGGTTCCCAGCTCGATATCCTCGACGGCAAAATCCAACCCCAGGTCTGGAGCCCCGGTGACCAGAGCTGGGTCGACGGGGCAAACGCTATCTGGCGGGACCGCACCGGTCGTGCACTTGTCTCCAGCACCTGCCCACCCACCGTGCTCGCGCCAAGTGGGTTCGCGATGTGGCGCCCGATGGCTGAAGCCCTTGGTTGGCCGGATACACCGATCAGTTGGGACAGGCTTGTCGAACTTGCCGCCAATACCGAAGGCTGGGCTTCCGTCGGGCATCCTGAATGGGGCCTCTTCAAGTTTGGCCATGCCCACCCGGCCTATTCGAACGTCGGCCTCCAGATGATGACAGCACTTGTGTACTCCACGATTGGTGAAACCGCCGGGCTGACCACCGACCAGGTCTATTCAGATCCTGTCGTCGAAGCTTTCCGGAATGTCGAGCTCAACACCTGGCATTACGGTATCCAGAGCCGCAATTTGATCAACCTGATGGTCCTGCGCGGCCCCAACTACCTGCACGCGGTCACCACCAGTGAGGCCGAGACGCTGAAAACAAACTTCGAGCGCGCGAGCGAACTGCGCTTTCCCCTGGTCTTCATTTTTCCTGCCGAAGGAACATTTTGGAGCGAACACCCCTACTGCATCCTCGAAACCGATTGGGTTTCCCCGGAGCAAACTGAAGCCGCTGAAATCTTCCGCGATTACCTCTTCGAAAGAGAAAACCAGGAACTGGCTATCAACAACTACATCCGCCCGGTAAACGAATCTATCCCGCTCCACGCGCCGCTCGCACTTGAAAACGGCACAGATCCGCGGGTCAAGACATCCATCGTCCCGGCTCTCGAAAGCCCCTCGGCGGAAGCCGCCGAAGCCGTCAAGGACATATTCTTCCAGACCAAGAAGAAGGCCACCATAATCCTCCTTCTCGATACATCCGGAAGTATGGAAGGGGACAAAATCAAGCAGGCTGTTGAAAGTTCGGTGAACTTCGTCGAACGTCTGGACCCGAACGACGAAGTCTACGTCCTCACCTTCGGTGGCTTACCGATCCTTCTGGAGACCGGCGGCCGCGCCGGCGACGTCGGGGAGGAGCTCTCTCGCACCTTGCGCGGCCTGTTCGCCGACGGGAACACACCGCTCTTCGACGCCGTTTGTGAAGCGAACGATGTCATCAACCGGCTGAACGCTGAACGCACCGCCGATGGCGATCGCAGGCTCTACGGTATCGTCCTGCTCTCAGACGGCGACGACACCTCCAGCAACCGCACCGAAAATCAAATGTTCGGCTGCCTGCCTTCCGGTGAAGATGTCGAAGGTACGAAAATCTTCACGATCGCCTACGGTGACGACGCCGACGCCGACCTCCTGCTGCGCATCGCCAATCGAACTAACGGTCGGTCATTTGAGGCCGGGCCAGAAAGCATCGAGAGGATTTATAATTCCATCAGTGCCGAACAGTAGTTGATAAATTTGTTGGTTTCAGGTTCATCGGATGGTTGTAAGATCATCGACCATCTAACCAATAAGCCAACCATCAAACCAACCAACAATGAAACAGTCCCCCCTCTGGCTTTTGATAAATCCCTACGGATGGATCATCGTTGCGATGAGCGTCATTACCGCGTTCCTTATTGGAGAATGGTGGATCGTCCTTATCGGCGTGATCGGATATCAAGTTGTTCTGGTCGTGGAGCTGATGTGGGGAGGGGCATTGGGGCGTACAGGCCGGATACGCCTCGCCCGGGCGGAACAGGAAAACCGCGAATTGCGGGATGAAAAAGCTCGCCTGGTGGGGACGATTGACGAATTACAAAATAAGCAGACCGGACAGCCTGCATCAAACGAACCCGAGACCGCTGAGGCAAAATAAAAGCTTCCGCGAAACCAATTTCCAATAAGAATAAATAGAGGGAGAGTAAGGAGAACTTCATATGTCAATTTCAAGAATATTCGTGATCGGCGCCGGGACGATGGGCAACGGCATCGCACAGACCGCCGCGACTTCAGGGTTTGATGTCACGATGATGGACGTGGTCCCTGAAGCCCTCGAGAGAGCCCAGGCGACGATCTCCCGTTCAGTGAATAAGCTGTACCAAAAAGGTCGACTCACCGAAAACCAGCGCGATGCCGCGCTGGCCCTCAAAACGACCTCCGACCTTGCGGCTGTGTCATCCGCAGACATCGTCATCGAAGCCGCCACCGAAAACCCGGATCTCAAGCTTAAAATCTTCCGCGATATTGACTCCCTGGCTGCTCCAGGAACGATACTGGCAAGCAACACTTCATCCATATCCATCACCAAAATCGCCGGTGCAACTTCTCGCCCCGACAAGGTGATCGGGATGCATTTCATGAACCCGGTGCCACTGATGCAGCTGGTCGAGATCATCCGCGGCCTCGATACCTCCGATCAGACCACCTCCCGGGTCACCGATCTTTCTAAAAAGCTGGGAAAAACGCCGGTCGAGGCCAACGATGCGCCAGGGTTCATTTCGAACCGCATCCTTTGCCCGATGATCAACGAGGCCGTATTCGCACTTCAAGAGAACGTCGGCTCTGTGGAAGCGATCGATACCGTCATGAAACTGGGTATGAACCATCCGATGGGGCCGCTCGCTCTTGCAGACCTGATCGGCCTTGACGTCGTTCTTTTCATCCTCGAAGTGCTCCAGCGTGATTTGGGGGAGGACAAATACCGTCCTGCATATCTGCTTCGAAAAATGGTCGATGCCGGCCACCTCGGCCGGAAATCCGGCAAAGGTTTCTACAATTACGAATAGGTTTTCGATTGGCCTCAGGTTTTCCGTGGCTTTACAAAATGCATAAAAGGGATGCAGCCCAGGTTGCATCCCTTTGTATATCAAATCCTTTACGAAGGGCTTTTAAGCCACGAGTTATGCCTGGATTGGGAGCGCTTCCTGCCGGCTTTTGCGGTTAAGGACAGAGATGCCGGCAAGGATCATCCCCATCCCACCGAGCATGCCGGGTGTAATCTGCTCGTCCAGCACCAGCAGACCGCCGACCGAAGCAATGATTGGGATAACGTAGGAAGTCATCGCTGCTGCGGTTGCGCCGTATTTCTGGATGACGTATACGGCAAGGATCATGCCGAGAAAAGTGCCGGTCAGTGAAGCATAAGCTAGGACGGCATACCCGGTCATAGTAACCTGCGACAGGTCAAAGCCGTAAACAAGGCCGGCAAATATGATCACCGCCGGTGCAGCGAAGAACATCCGTATGCTTGCGAGATCAAAACCATCGCAGCTTTTCAAAAAATGCCGGATGTAGACCGTCGCGAGGCTGCTAACCGTCATCGCGAGGAACACCAACAGGTATCCGATCGGGTTTGCTCGCACTTCCGGCAGACCGTTCTCTCCGAGTCCAGCCAGCAACAGCGCGCCGCTAAAAGCGAGGATCACCCCGGCAACCTTTTGCCGCGTCAGTCGTTCGTCCTGTAATCCAAAATGCGCAAAAATGACAGTGAATGCCGGTCCCATTGTCAACAAGATCGAAGTGAGACCGCTGGAAAGGTATTGAAGCGAGGAGACGATGGCCGTCATCGGGACTGCCGTTCCCAGCACGCCGACCAGGGCGCCATGGGCCCACAGGTTGGAATCCCTCGGCCATTTGTGCTTTTGGCTGAAAATATAGACAAGGACATGTGCAAATCCAGCGATCAAAAGGCGCAGCCCGACGTAATTGGTGGGGTGGTACTGACCGACGCTGAAACGTGAAGCGAGCAGCGTAGATCCGAAGAGAAATCCGAGTGCAAGAATAGAGGGAACAGCGGCTGTTGGCATACGTGAATGCTATCACAAACAGTGCGTCCAGAAGGACCTTCGCAAGGTGTCCCATTCGCCACTGCACCCATGCTACAATTCCAGCTATGGAAATCCTGGAATCGCAACTCTCGCCGTCCGATCTGAAATTTAAAGAAAATGCCGATCATCATCGTGCCCTGGCTGCCGAACTGCGTGAGCGCCTGGCCCTGGTGCGCGCCGGTGGAGGTCAAAAATATCGTGAAACCCATGAACGCCGTGGGAAACTATTCGTGCGCGACCGCATCGACGCGCTGCTCGATCCCGGTTCACCTTTCCTGGAATTTTCTCCACTTGCTGCCTGGGAACTCTACGACGGACGCGCCCACAGCGCAGGCATCGTGACCGGAATCGGCATGATCTCCGGGCGTCCCACTGTTATCGTCGCGAACGACGCCACGGTAAAAGGCGGCTCATATTATCCGCTGACGGTCAAAAAACACCTGCGCGCACAGACCATCGCAGAGCAAAACCACCTGCCATGCATCTACCTCGTCGACAGCGGAGGAGCCTTCCTGCCGCTCCAGGACGAAGTTTTTCCGGACGTGGATGATTTCGGACACATTTTCTACAACCAGGCACGCATGAGCGCCAAAGGCATCCCGCAGATAGCTGCCGTGATGGGCAGCTGCACTGCCGGCGGCGCTTACGTCCCCGCCATGAGCGATGAGGCCATCATCGTCAAGGGCACCGGTACGATCTTTCTCGGAGGACCCCCGCTTGTCAAAGCTGCCACCGGCGAAGACGTCAGCGCGGAAGACCTCGGCGGCGCGGATGTACATACCCGCTTATCGGGCGTAGCAGACCACTTTGCCGAAGATGACGACCATGCTCTCGAAATCGTCCGCAGTATCTTCGAGACCCTCGGAGAAGCCGCCAACCCCGGAGCATTCTCCCCGGTAGCTCCTGAACCGCCGCTTTATGCTCCCGAGGAGATTTACGGCGTTCTGCCCACAACCTTCAGGGAAGCTTACGACGTCCGAGAAATCATCGCACGCCTCGTGGACGGCAGCCGGTTCCGCGAGTTCAAAGCGCGCTACGGTACGACGCTGGTATGCGGTTTTGCAGCGATCCATGGTTTTCCCGTGGGCATCCTCGCGAACAACGGCATCCTTTTTTCCGAAAGCGCGCTGAAAGGCACGCATTTCATCGAGCTTTGCGAGCATCGCGCCATCCCGCTCCTCTTCCTGCAGAATGTGACCGGTTTCATGGTCGGGCAGCAGTATGAAGCCGGCGGAATCGCCAAAGACGGTGCGAAGATGGTCCACGCAGTATCGAACGCCTCCGTACCGAAGCTGACGATCATTATCGGCGGCTCATTCGGCGCTGGCAACTATGGGATGTGCGGCCGCGGTTACAATCCCCATTTTCTCTGGATGTGGCCGAATGCTCGGATCAGCGTCATGGGCGGGGAACAGGCTGCAAATGTCCTGCTCACGATCAAGCAGGACCAATTGGCGCGTGAAGGCAGGCCGCAAATGACGCCGGAAGAGTCCGAAGCTTACATGCGCCCGACGCTTGATAAGTACGAGCGTGAAGGCAACCCGTATTACTCTACCGCCCGACTCTGGGACGACGGCATCCTCGATCCGGCAGAAACGCGGGACATACTCGGTCTCGCGCTTGCAGTCGTGGCGTCGTCGCCGCGCGGAAAACCGGGTTTCGGCGTTTTCCGTATGTAATACAGCATTTCCTTCCGATCTGATCGATTTTCCGGTACACTTTTTCCGATACTCGAGAAGTGAGACATCCTCCGGAGGTCGCACTGCAAATACCGCCTCGAATTGGACCCCAATACAATGCCTCATTTTTTAATCACCAACGACGACGGCGTACACGCCCCGGGTCTGCTTGCCCTCGTCCAGGAAGTCCGCAAACTGGGCGATGTCACAGTCATAGCGCCGGACCGCAACTGGTCTGCCAGCGGGCATGTCAAAACCCTTCATAGACCCATCAGGGTGAAGAAAGTCAAACTCGGCGACGGTTTCCCGGCGCTGGCGATTGACGGCGCCCCTTCAGACTGCGTTGCGCTGGCGGTTCTCGGGGTTGTCGATCAACCGGTCGATCTCGTCGTTTCCGGGATCAATCCCTGGCCGAACCTCAGCTATGACATGATCTATTCCGGTACGGTCTCGGCAGCGGCGGAAGCCGTGATCAACGGCATCCCTGGAATTGCCGTTTCCACCGACCATCCCGTCCAGATAGATGCTGAACGCGATTATCGTGCGGCCGCATCTACCGCCCGCAGGGTGGCCGAAAAAGCAATCGCAAACGGCCTCTCGAAAGACTTACTCCTCAACGTCAACGTCCCTCACATTCCCGAAGAACAGCTCAAAGGCTGGCGCATCACGCGCCAGGGAACCCGGATTTATGAAGACGAGTTAGTGACAAACTTTGATCCCCAGGGCAACCCGTATTATTGGATCGGTGGAAAATTCCCGGGAGGTGTCGAAGAAGAAGGCACCGATATCGCCGCAATTAAGAGCGGCTACGTTTCGATCATGCCGCTCCAACTGGACCTGACCAACTACAAGAACCGGAAATCATTACTGGATACAGGCTGGGAGACATAAACTCGCGATTGCAGCGTTCGAGGTCGTCCCGAAGGAGAAGTACCATGCTGACCCCAGATTATCTCCTGCAGCTCTTTGCATACAACCAGTGGGCGAACCTTCGGATGCTCGAGGCAGCGAACTCGCTTTCTTTACAGGATCTGAAACGCTCCCACGGTCACAGCTGGGACTCGATCCACGGCGTTCTCGTCCACATGATGGCAGCCGAATGGATCTGGCTCAGGCGCCTGCAGGGCCAATCTCCCAAAGCCCTTCTCTCTCCGGATGAATTCCCGACGATCGAGGCGATCCGGATGCGCTGGTCCACGGTTTCTGCCAACATTTTTGCATTCATCCGGGAGCAGGACGCACAAAGCCTGCAGCAGGACGTCCATTACCGTAATACGAAAGGGAAACCGTTTACTCTGACGGCCTGGAAAATCCTCGTGCATGTCGCAAACCACGCCACACACCATCGCGGAGAGCTCGCGGCGATGTTCGCAATGATTGGTGCACCGCATGAAGAGGATGACTGGCTCTATTTCTTCATGCAAACGGGGAATTGAGTCCATAGATGAAAAAAACAGTTATCTTAACCTGCCTCGTATTCAGCGGCCTATGGATCGGATCCTTTTTCCCCCTTTCTGCACGGTCCACCGGATCGTTGAACGTCAGCCTGGAGACATATACAACCGGTTTTAATCGCGCCTTGGAGATTGCCTCTACTGATGATAACCGGCTGTTCGTCGCAGAGCAGGGCGGCACCATTCGGATCGTCAAGTTCGACGGGACCCTCCGGCAAACTCCCTTTCTCGACATCAGCGGGCGTGTCCTCGCAGCCGGGGAACCGGGTGCAGGATCCGAACAGGGCTTATTGAGCCTCGCTTTCCACCCGGATTACACTTCGAACGGTTTTTTTTACGTTTTTTATACCCGCGACACAAACCCCGGCGGTGACGGCGATGTCGTTATCTCACGCTTCAGCGTGACAGGGAACCAGAACATCGCCGACCCGAACAGCGAGACGATCCTGCTCGTCGTCGACCAGCCCTATGCAAACCACAACGGCGGCAGCCTCGAATTCGGTCCGGATGGATTTCTCTACATTTCCCTTGGAGATGGCGGCAGCGGCGGCGATCCATTCGATTTTGCCCAAAAGAAGAACACGCTCCTCGGAAAAATCCTGCGCATCGATGTCAATGCCTCGTCCACCGGCTTGCCCGACACCTGCTCGATCACTGGTGCAAATTACAGGGTGCCCGCAGATAACCCGTTCGTAGACGGGGCCGGCGGCGATTGCGACGAGATCTGGGCGCTGGGGCTGCGCAACCCGTTCCGGTTTGCTTTCGACCAGGCCACCGGTGATATGTTCATCGGTGATGTAGGACAGAACCAGAGAGAAGAGGTCAGTTTCCAGCCGGCTTCCAGCGCCGGCGGTGAAAATTACGGTTGGGACTGCTATGAAGGCAACGCAACGTTTTCCGACACGTCCCAGGTTGTGCCATGCGGCCCGCCTTCCAATTATGTCTTTCCGATTTTCGATTATCCGAACCCCGCACAGGGCTGTTCGGTCATCGGCGGCGAGGTTTATCGTGGGTCGATTTATCCCGAACTCTTCGGGCAGTATCTCTTCACAGATTTCTGCTCAGGCCTGTTCTGGGCATCCAAATGGAACGGAAGCAGCTGGACGACCACGCTTTTAGGCGACCTCGGAAGTTCTTTCCGCTCATTCGGACTGGACAATAAGGGTGAAATTTATGTTACGAATGGCAGTACGCTTTATCACGTAACGGAAGATACGCTCGTTACGCCCACGCCACCGCCCCCAACCACAACTCCTGTCAGCAAAGACGCCTCCTTCGGCCTCAACCTGGTTGAAGTCGGCAATGGTTTCAACGAATTGACGGTGATTGCCGCTGCCGGCGGCAGCGACCTCTTCGTCACCGAGCGCGCCGGTAAGATCTGGACTTTCGATCCCACAGGGCCGACGACGACGTCGCTCGTTGTTGATCTCTCGTCCAAAGTCGACGATTCTGGCTTTCAGGAAGGTCTGATTGGTCTGGTCAAAGACCCGAATTTCGATAAGAACGGGTATTTCTATATCAACTACACAGACAATGTTTCAAACACAGTTGTTTCGCGCTTCACAATAACAGATACAGTCCCCCTGAATCCCACTGCCGAACAGGTTATCCTGACGATCCCGCAGCCGCAGGCCGATAACAACGGCGGCGGGCTGGCGTTCGGTCCGGACGGCTACCTGTACATCGCTCTCGGCGATGGAGGTGGGGAAGGCGATCCGAACAAGCTGGCTCAAGACACTTCCAGCCTGTTCGGAAAGATCCTGCGCCTCGACGTCCACGGCGGGGGTACCGCACCTGACTGCGGCACGGGCAGCTACACGATTCCCGCTGATAACCCTTTCAGCGCCGGGCCTGGATGCAACGAAATCTGGCAGATCGGATTCCGGAACATCTGGGGGTTGTCATTCGACGCGCTGAGCGGCGATCTTTGGATTGCAGACGTCGGCAACCAGCTGGCCGAAGAGATCAATCACCAGCCATCCAGCAGCACAGGGGGTCAAAATTACGGCTGGAGCTGTTACGAGGGCTCCCAACCAGGTCCGCACTACAGCGAAAGCGAATGTGCAGGCACATACGAGTTTCCGTTCCACGAGTACGACCACCTCGAAGGCCGGTCGGTCACAGGTGGTTATGTCTATCGCGGCGCGCAGTACCCTTTCATGCAGGGGCACTACTTTTTTGCAGACTTTGTATTCGGAAAAGTCTGGACGATGGATATCACGACGGCCGGCGTAGTTGAGCATTACGACCAGATTGGTACATGGAGCGCGTTGGGACAGGGCAACGACGGCTCGCTTTATCTTGCAGATTATGCATCCGGGAAAATTTTCCGGATCGAAGGATACAATATTCTGAGGATTTTTATGCCGGTTATTTATCGCTGAACTGATGGGCTATTCCCTTCTATCTCTGCAGCACGGGCAACCAGAACTCTAAGATTTCCGGGATATTGAAAGGATGAAACATTGGGCCGCTGAAACACGGATATGTCTCCGGGTCAGGTCCGCCGCTCACCGTCCAGCAGTATTCGTTCCCCGGCGTCGCGTCGGTCACCATCTGCGGCACATACCAGAGCACAAGGTGTTCACCAGCGATCGTCTCTCCGTTGACGAATTTGTCGGGTCCCTGCCGATCGTCGTTGTTACAGCAAGCGCCCAGGGCGCTCATATCGCCGTCTCCCTCAGAGGCGCGGTGTCTGGTGATATAGACGAAAGCCTGGTCTCCACGGCCGCCGTCTCCAAACTGGCCAAGACCAGGCTCGATGTTGAAACCGAATCCCAGTAGAGTATCGGCGACTTTCCAGGCGTAATTATCAAGGGTGTAGGGAGCAGCTTGCTGGAGTTTCAATTCAATAGCCTGTTCAGCCCAATCGTTCCCGTCCCAGGTCGAAAACACTTCATTCCCTGCCCCTGCAATCGCCAGGTCGATCCGCAGTATAGACCGATATATTGCATTTGTTCCGCAGCCTCTACCGTACGCACCGGCAATGACCCGAAAACGCCCGTCCTTGAAGAACTGGTAGTGCTGCTCATAACGATAGTTGCAGTTTACCCCCCAGAGCGGCATGCGGAAATCCTGGACCAGCTCGAAACCGATTACGTTAGAACTTCCGTCCAGGAGGTCTATCACACGGGTCTCTCCGAACGGCGCGATGTAAGATTGCCCTCCGCCGCCGGAACAGCCCGTTGCATCGATAAAACCGGTATTCCCATAATCAACATGCCACTCAGCCAGTTTTGCGCTCGCTATGACAAGGCTGTGGTTGAATCTGACCTCCGAAATCCGCAGACCATCGGATGCAGTTGCACCAAAATCCACCTGCCAACCGTCCCTGAAAATCGAACCGGGCGCAGGGCAACCTGACGGGGCGAAAACCATTGACAGGCCTTCGTCCTCCGGAGCAGGCGACCAGGCGATGCCTGCAAAGGTCTCCGTCGTCAGGTCGACATGCGCCCAGAGAAAGCGGTCGCCGGCCGGGAACGTCGCAGCAAGACAGGGATGGGTATAGCCGCAGTCGGTACCGGCCAGGCTGCTCGGCATCGGCATGATATCTGACCTGTCCGGGTGAAATCCGAGTTCAGCCGCAACTTCGTCGGAGTCGTGGATTAACTGCGCCGCCATGTCGTACAGGCGCCGGTTTACTGCCGGAAAAACGCCCTGCTGATCCATCACCTCAACGACTTGACGTGAAACGAGGTCGACGACCACCATGATAGCGGTTTCTTCGTCAAAGGAATAAATGGTGACCTGCCGGCAGTCACCAACTGCGCATATTCCATCCGGTCCGTCGAAATTTCCGGCCGGCACAATATCGAATACCTCGGAACGTTTTCCTGCGGTTTGGTCGATCACTTCAGCGTCGCTCAATGCGATATCCTGGGCCAGTCTTTCTTCAACAGTAAGGCCGGAATCCAACGGATAAGCCGGGGACTTACCGCGCGCAGAGAGTGGTCTGTGGAGATCGTAGATTATGAATGCGATAAACCCCAGAATGATCAGGGCTGGGAGTACAATAAAACGGACGGATTTCATGAGGACTCGATACCAGGATCGGACATTATACCGTTTTATCTGCGGCTCACTCCACCCCGGACTTGACAGGGTGTGCAAATGTTCTATAATCCCCCCGATATGACAACTACCTTGAACTTGGACCAAAAACGCCCAAAAGCACCTGCTTCTATGGGCGTTTTTATTTTTATTAAGGAGCCGCAAGGCTCTCTTTTTTTGCCTGACGACAATGATGCGACTGGAGGAAGACGATGATCCGGCTGCCTGGCCTGGTTGACATCCACGTGCACCTGCGCGAACCGGGCGCTGTCCATAAAGAGGATTTTGATACCGGTACCGCCGCAGCGCTGGCGGGCGGCATCACGACCGTACTTGCCATGCCGAATACACAACCGCCGTTGGTGGACGCGGAATCTTTCGAAAAAGCCCTTGACGCGGCTGCAGGAAAAGCGCGATGCGATTACGGGATCTATGTCGGCGCTGGACTCAACAACGCAGAGGCAGCTGCCGATCTCGCACCCCATGCTGCCGGGCTCAAAATGTACCTGGACGCGACATTCGGCCAGCTTCTGCTGGATGACATGCAGGCCTGGATGGCCCACATGGCGTACTGGCCAGAAACCGTCAACGAAACCCCGCGGCCGGTCGTGGCCCACGCTGAACGGCAGACTCTTTCCGCGCTGCTATTTATCGCCGCGATGTACCGGCGCCCGGTCCACATCGCCCACGTTTCAAGAAAGGAAGAGATCCTCCTGATCCGCGCCGCGAAAGAGCGCGGATTTCCGGTCACCTGCGAAGTCTGCCCGCAGCACCTCTTTCTCACGTTTGAGGATGCGCCTCGACAGGCCGGCTTTGTAAACGGTGAAGGAAACTTTATCCTGGGGCGTGCGGAAGTCCGGCCCAGGCTGGCGACTATCGCCGATCAAGAAGCTTTGTGGGAAAACCTGGATGTCATCGATTGCTTCGCCACAGACCACGCACCTCATCTCCTCTCCGAGAAAGACAGCGAAGCGCCGCCGCCCGGTTTCCCAGGGATTGAGACGATGCTGCCGCTTTTGCTGACTGCCGTACACGAGGATCGCCTGACGATCGATGACCTCATCCGGCGTCTTCATACCAACCCGCGCCGGATCTTCGGCCTGCCCGAGCAATCCGAAACCTGGGTGGAAGTGGATCCGGACGAAGCGTACGAAATCCGCGCCTCTGACCACCTTTCACGGTGTGGCTGGACGCCGTTCGAGGGTTGGAAGGTCCGTGGCCGAGTCCGGCGCGTGGTGCTGCGCGGCGAAGACGTTTTTCGGGACGGTGAAGTGTTTGCTATGCCTGGTTCTGGACGAAATATCCGGGCGATATTTAGATAAATACCGGATGTTAAACAAAGGCTTGTAGTGGAGAATGATAAATAATGCGATGTCCATCGAAATGAGGAGTTGAACATGACGATAAATATGAATGCAGTCTCACCCCACCTGCCTTTCGGCGATCAGCGGATGGCGCCATGGTATGGGGAGGACATTCTATCTGTCAAACAATTCAGCCGTGCAGACCTGACGTACATTTTCGAGGTTGCCCATGAAATGCGCGAGATGGTCACAAGGATCGGCACATTCGACCTGCTGAAGGGTAAGATCCTGGCAAACTTGTTTTACGAGCCGTCCACGCGCACTTCTTCATCGTTCACTGCTGCAATGGAGCGGCTGGGCGGTTCTGTCATCCCGATTAACGAGGTCCGCTTCTCGTCGGTCAGCAAGGGTGAATCGCTGCCTGATACAGTGCGCACGCTCGAATGCTACGCCGACGTCATCGTACTGCGTCATCCGGAGGTCGGCGCGTCGGCAATCGCTGCCGCTTACGCGCGAAAACCCGTAATCAACGCCGGCGATGGGATTGGCGAACACCCCACTCAGGCCCTCTTAGACCTCTTCACAATCGTTGAAGAACTGGGCGAGGTCGACGGACTGACGGTGACCATGCTCGGGGACCTGAAATATGGCCGGACTGTCCATTCGCTGGCCAGGCTGCTGTCGTTGTATAACGTCCGGTTGAACTATGTTTCACCAGATATCCTGCGCATGCCTGCGGAAATCATTTCTGAGATCCAGGTGCAGGACATTCCGCAGTCGGAACACGATTCGCTCGATACGGTCCTTGCCGAGACCGATGTCCTGTATGTCACACGTGTGCAGAAGGAGCGCTTCGACGACCTGGCGGACTATGAATCCGTGCGTGGCGCGTTCATCATTTCTCTGGAAACGCTGAAGCCGGCAAAAAACCGCATGATCGTAATGCACCCGCTGCCGAGAGTTGGCGAAATAACTATGGAAGTGGACGAAGACCCGAGAGCGGCATATTTTCGCCAGATGGAATACGGGCTGTACGTGCGGATGGCGCTGTTGGCGATGGTCTTAGGAAAGGCTTGAATGATGTCTTTTTTTAACAGGCTTGAAAACAGGGCTCGCAGGATCGGGTCGCAGCTTTGTGTCGGTCTTGACCCGCACCCTGGCGACCTACCGGAGCGAACAGCGCAGGCAGCACTGGAGTTCTGCACGCGCCTCGTAGATGCAACTGCGGACCTCGCAGCGGCGTACAAACCGAATGCGGCGTTTTTTGAAATGTACGGCGCGACGGGATGGGACGCGCTTAACCGCGTTGTCCTGCACATCCGCAGTTACGAAGATCCGGCGCTTATACTGCTGGATGCGAAGCGAGGCGATATATCTTCGACTGCTGCGGCCTATGCGGCAGCTGTTTTCAACACCCTGGATGTAGACGCAGTGACGCTTAATCCATATCTCGGGGCCGATTCGGTCCGTCCGTTCTTGGAGGACCCGCATCGCGGCGTGTTCCTGCTCTGCAAAACGTCAAACCCTGGCGCCGCCGACCTGCAGGATTTGAAAGTCGTGGGGAGTTCTGGTGTAAGCATGCGGGTGTATGAGCGGGTTGCTCGTTTGGCCCAGCAATTAAATACCGGTGACAATGTCGGGCTCGTGGTCGGCGCTACGCAGCTCGATGCCCTGGCTGCTGTGCGGAGAGAAGCGCCTGATCTGTGGTTCCTTTCGCCAGGCGTCGGCGCGCAGGGCGGCGACCTGGAAGCCGCGCTTCGAGCAGGCTGCCGCCAGGACGGCATGGGGATGCTCGTGCCGGTCTCGCGTGGCATTGCCCGTGCCGCCGACCCACGACAGGCGGCAAGAGAACTGCGTGACCAGATCGCTGCGGCTTCCACGGCGGTTAAAACCACCGGACAACCGGCCTTGCCCCAGCGCCTGGCTGCCCTTGCCGGTGCGTTGTTGGACCTCGGCTGTGTCCGGTTCGGTACGTTCACGCTCAAATCAGGGATCAATTCCCCGTTCTACATCGACCTGCGCAGGCTCGTTGCAGACCCGCACACCCTGGCGTTAGCTGCAGAGGCGTTCGAGCCCATTCTGGCCGGTCTGGACTATGATTCCATCGCCGCGCTGCCTTACGCAGCTATGCCGATCGGGACCGCAGTAAGCCTGCAAACCGGGCGGCCGATGATTTACCCGCGCAAGGAGATCAAAGAGTACGGGACGAAAGCCGTGGTTGAAGGTGTGTACAAAACAGGGGATACCGCCGTAGTTATCGACGACCTGATCACGACCGGTGGCAGCAAGTTCGAAGGGATCGATAAGCTGACAGGCGTTGGCCTGGTAGTAAAAGACGTCGTCGTCCTGATCGACCGCTCGACCAGTAATGCGGCAGAGGAGCTCGCCGAACGTGGGGTGAATTTGCATTCTGTTTTCAAACTCGAGGATTTGCTGGATTTTTGGGAAATGGCAGGGAAGGTTGGGGAAACGGAGATTGCTGCTGTGCGAGCGTTTCTTGAGAAATAATATTTCAAAGCGTGCAGGGTGCAGGGTGCAGGGTGCAGGGTGGGGAG
>JBFGQG010000030.1:0-15010 GCA_041564295.1 Anaerolineales bacterium
CCGCTGCTTTCAATGACAGAGATCCGATATAAACCTGTCCGCCGCCCCCGCCGGACTTCGAGTGCCTCTGCCGTCAGGTAGGCGCCTGTTTCCGGCGCCCGCAAAAAATGGATGTCCATGCTCAAAGCGACTGCTACTTGTCCGTATGAATTACTCGCCGCAGCAAAGGCAAAATCCCCCAGTGAGAATATCGCCCCGCCGTGAGTAATCTTCAGTCCGTTAACCATGTACGGTGCAATCGGCATACCAACCCGGCTGTACCCCGGTCGAATCTCCAATATTTCTATTCCCAGCGAACGTGCAAAAAAATCACGTTCAGCCATGAAACTCCCTACTTCTTGCGCGACCTTCTCCTTTTTTTTCATTCTTCACTCACTCTGTGCCGGTTGCATTCCAACCATCTCTGAATGGATTTTAATTGCCGGCCGCAGCAAAAACGCGCTGGCAGCACCTGCAAGCGCCACCCCAGCAGCCATGAGATAAACAGGTACAAACGAACCGCCGGCATCTGCAATTGCACCCGCTATACTGGGACCAACAGCTGACCCGATTCCAAAAAAAAGTGTAATGAATCCCAACGCTGCTGGAGCCATTCGAGCACCTAAAATGTCACTGCAATAGGCCGTCATTATCGCCGGAATACTCCAGGCTGTCAGACCGAACAAGATCGCAGAAACCAGGAACCAGGTTTCAGAGCGGGCCAATCCAAAAATCGTGAATGTGAGCGCGTGAAACAGGTAGACGAGAATGAGCGCCTTTTTCCTGCCGATCACATCCGAAATAGCCCCCCAGATCAACCCGCACAAAAGGCTTGCCCAACCGAATACAAGGAACATCTCTCCAGCTTCGAGCGGGGTGAATCCGCCTTCGGCGATCAAACGTTTGTTGAAAAATGTCAGATAGATAATGTAAGAAAATCCGAATGCCACGTAGACTGCGCCTAAATGCCAGACTGTGCCGGAGCGATAGACCTGTCCCAATTGGAATAACCCTCGTGGAGCACCCTGCGAGGTAGCATTCTCCGCGTTCTTTTGCAGCAGGTCCTGAGGCCGGTTTCGAAGAAATACCGCTGCAATGACGGCCAATCCCAACGTGATCACTCCAAAAATGTTCCAGCAGATTCGCCACCCTTCTAACGGATTGGATGCAATAATTCTGGGCACTAACGGGCTGACACCGATAATGGCGACTGACGCACCTGAAACCGCGATGCCCGATGCCGCCCCCCTTCGTTGTGCAGAAAACCACGCGGTCAACAGGCCCATCACCGGTACGTTGCTGGCCCCGCTCCCTATTCCGGTAATCGCCCTCCCTGTGATGGCCACGAGCACGCTGTCCGCAGCACCGGTCAAAAGCATCCCTAGCCCGGCAAGCGCCAGCCCAATTGTAACGACAATTCGGGGGCTGTAGCGCGCAGCCAAGGCGCCGCCTATCAAAGACAGCATCAGGTAACCGATCGTGTCCGCCGTCGCAAGGCTACCGGCCTGGATATTGGTCATTTCCAGGCCGGTCTGCATCGGTGGGAGCAGCAATGAGTAGCTGAATCTGGCCAGGCCCAGCGCGCCGACGACAACCAGGTTACTGACGACCAGTATCACCCAGGCATAACGGTGGAACGATCCCTCTTTTGCCATTTTCTTTTTCTCATATCGCCTGTTCTAACAGAGATGACGGGCACCGGCAGGCCCCGAAACTGTTCCTAATGGAGCATCGCGACCAGGTCTTTGATTTCCCTCTGCCGTTCTAACGACACTCGTCCCGCCGCGTCCCACCCCCGTTCAGCATAGTATTCATCCAGCATCACCTGGAATTCATTCCGGTCAACTTGATGGCCTTTTGTGCTGCGCGAAGGCATAGGTTCGTCGAAGTAACGTTTTGGCAGGGTATCGTCGTCCCGCGTCAACCCAAATTGGGCATTGATCATCCGTTCCGTATCCAGCACCCGCCGGCCGACCTTTCTCAAATAATCCGGGCTGAGGTCATATCCGGCAGCAGCATGGATGAGTTCGCTGAAATGCTCATAACCCAACAGGTGAGGGCTGTTGAACCCATGGTTGACAAATCTGCATATACCGACACAATCCGTCACAGCATAAATGTCGTCGCTCCAGGCAACAATCAGCCCTTTGTCCTTATATCCGGTCGGGTCCGGGTCGTTAGCGCGCCCATAGATTTTTGCGCGGACTTCTGAGGGGAGATTAAAAATATCCAGAGTTGGCCTGTTGCGGAGGTGGTCTGCCCCACGGCTGGCAACGGCGATCCCCAATGCAAATCCTTTGAAATAACGCACATCATGCGGGTCGGACTGGGGCAAGTCTTTCACAGCGATCAGGTAATCAGCAGCTTCTTCGGGGAAAATTTTTTTTGCCTGCGTGCTTTCTGCAAGAATATCTCCGAATCCCTGGCGGTGCGCGATATCTTCAATCAGCTGGTAGATCGTCTCGTAATCTCCCCATAGAAGCGGACCACCGGTCATTTCGTCATTGATCAAGTTTCGCTGGTAGAGTTCCATCGCCCAGGCAATTATCGTGCCGGTGGATGACGCATCCAGACCCAGGTCGTTGACCAGGTTGTTCAACTGGATAACCTGTTCTGTCGGTGCAAGACCGATATTTGCACCCAACAAACCGATCGTGGAGTATTCCGGACCTTCACCGCCTAACGTGTTTCTATGACGGCAGTGGACGACGCAAGATGTGCACGCCAGCATTTTGTCTGAAAATTTTTCGATTTCCTTCGCTTCGAGTGTATCTTCGAAGTAATTGTCCTGGCTGTTGCGTGTACGAATTGCACCGATGCGGTTGCTGACCTCGTAGAGCAGGGGCGTCCCGACTTTACCGAGCACCTGCACGATTTTTGATTCTTTCAGATATTTTTGCTGCTCAATCCGCAAAGCGCGCAGCGCATCTTTTCGGGCAACTTCAATGACCTCCCCACCTCTGGCGACGACGGCCTTCAGATTCTTACTGCCCATCACCGCACCCATTCCGCCTCGACCGGCTGCGTTTTTCTTTCCGGTCATGATCGCAGCCATCCGAACTATATTTTCTCCTGACGGCCCGATAACGGCCGACACGGTTCCTCCACCGTGACGCGCTTTTAACACCTCCTGCGTCTCAATAGACCGCATTCCCCACAGGTCTCCAGCATCTCTTAAAACAATCTCGCCATCTTCAAGCAGAATGTAAACCGGCCTATCTGCGCGCCCAATAATGACCAGGCGGTCGAATCCGGCTTTCCTCATTGCAGCCGCGAAAAATCCACCACAGTTGGAATCACCCAGGATGCCGCTTTCCGGCGAGCGAGCAGACACATTAAAGCGAGCTGCATTTGGCGTGATCGTCCCAGTTAACATGCCGGCTCCAAAAATGAGTGGGTTGTCCGGTCCGAGCGGATCAACCGTTCCTGGATCACCGGAGGCGAGCAGGTAATGGAGCAGATAAGCCATATTCAGGCCGCGCCCACCCAGATACGCTGAGACCAGAGCGTCAGGTGTGTAAGCGCTGCGAATTTCTTTTGTCGTCAGGTTGATGATCGCCGTTGATACTTTGAATTGCATGTATTTAACCTCCAGAAACGGCCCAAACGAGATGGATGCGTGCGCCGTCTGAGAGGAGCGAATCCCTTTTTGCCTGGATGTCTTCGATAAATATCTGTGGTGGGGCTTCCTCGAATTCTTTTTCCAGCGCCTGGAATTCCCGGCAGAGATGGGCGAGCAGATCTCTGACATTCGAACCAGGAGATAGCTCTAATTCAAGGTTCCGTTCTCCGACGATGCGCCAGAATGGTTCGCCCAGCCTGACCTTCACTCGCATTTCAAGCTGTTTCGTAGACGGCACGTTTATCCACCACGCGAACTGCCTTTCCGGCCGATCGCTCGATTGAATTTGGCCCCATCAGTTTGACCGCCGCCCGCACACCGAGAGTCTGGAGCAATTCACCCTCCACTTCGTCCCTGAGCTGGTCAAGGACGCGGGTCTCGATGGGTTCAAAAAAGCGCCGGTTTGCTTCCACCCAGATCTCAAGGTGGTCCAGCTGGTCTTTCGGACGGTTGAGGATGATCTGGTAATGAGGTTCCAGTCCATCTATACTGAGAAGACATTTTTCTATCAGCGACGGGAAAACGTTCACGCCTCTCACGATCAACATATCATCCGTACGGCCGCGGATTTTCTCCATTCGCACCGTCGTTCGACCGCAGGCGCATTTTTCTGCATGCAGCACGGTTCGGTCCCGGGTCCGGTAGCGGAGCACCGGCATGGCTTCTTTCGTCAATGTCGTAAAGACGAGTTCGCCTTCGGAACCGAACGGGAGTTTTTCTTCGGTCTCAGGATCGATGATTTCCGGCAGGAAATGATCTTCGTTGATATGCAGACCGTCGTGACATTCACATTCAACCGAAACACCCGGGCCGATGATTTCAGTCAGGCCGTATATGTCAAACGCTTCTATGGCCATCCGACCTTCTATCTCACGGCGCATCTCTTCCGTCCAGGGTTCCGCTCCGAAAATGCCCACACGCACTTTCATCCTGGATGGGATGTCGACGCCAATGTTAGCCGCCTCTTCAGACAGGGCCAATGCATAAGAAGGCGTGCAGGTCAAAACTGTTGCACCGAAATCTTCCATCAACATGATCTGGCGCCGCGTCATTCCCCCGGAAATCGGGACCACCGTGGACCCCACGCGCTGAAAACCGAGATGGAATCCCAGGCCGCCGGTAAACAACCCGTACCCATATGCGTTGTGAGCGATATCTTTCCTCGTAACACCACAAGAAACAACTGTGCGCGCCATGACCTCCGTCCACAATTCGATATCATTCGCGGAATACCCGCCGACGGTAGGCTTACCAGTGGTGCCGCTGGATGCGTGTATACGTGTGACCTCTTCCATCGGGATACAAAAATTCCCGAATGGATATACATCACGCAAGTCTTGCTTGGTTGTAAAAGGCAATTTATCCAGGTCTTCCAGGTGTTTCACATGCTCAGGCCGGACACCTGCCTCGTCCATTTTTTGCCTGTAGAACGGCATTCGATGGTAGGTGTAATCGACGATTTTTGTGAGACGGTCACCCTGAAGTTTCTCTAGTTGGTCGCGAGGCATACTTTCTGCCTCCGGGTTCCAGATTGGCATCTCATCCTCCTATACACATTGGTTATCCGGATCATACCTGGCCGCATGCAGCGAAGCCCTGACCTGTTCGCTCACCGCTTCAGGGTTGTCTCGCAGGCGCCTGGCCCAATCAGTAAATAGTTCATCTAAACACGCGAGCCCACGCTCTCGCACATCTCCATACCCTCTTGCCCAAATTGCCAGCTCAGCTGTAGCGCATCCCAGACTGTAATCGACACCAGCAGCAACCTGCACGGCCTCCAACCAAGTCTGGATCGCCTGCTGCTCTTTATGAAATCCGGCAGACAGCTGGCGGATCACACGGAGGAGCGAGAGGAATTTGAGCCCGGCGTATCCCAAAGGGGATGATGTGGGCCACGAAAGATGCAGCGCGAAGTTCGATCTGCTTTTTATTCCGATGCGTTTCGAAAATAACCTGCTCAAGAAAAGAGGCAAGGCACTTGAAAGCTCTACCTGGCCAGGGCTGAAAAAATCCACCACTTTAACCGGTTCATCAGCCTTTGCGCCGACCTCTTCACGAATCCGGGCAAACCGGCCTTTCTTCGTTTTTAACTGAGCAACTCGAAAAATATCTTCTTGGCTCATCCAGGCCGCAAGACGTTGAGCCACCTTCTGAGTTAGAACCAGGTTCCGTTCCAGCCCAATCTTTCTATCCATTGCGAACACCGGTTTCAATCGTGCCAGATAATTTTGGGCATATTTTTCGTTTTGATAGTCCACCAGGCGGGCAAGGGCATGTCCTACAATCCAACGCAGGGATTCCGGAAATTCATTCATTTCACTTTCAAACCCCGGTGGAGCGGCGTCAAAATTCGGCACAGGAACAGGAGAATCGGAACCATTGGAACCATTCTCTCTGGATTGGTAATCGAATCCGGATTCAAAACCGGCAAGGTTCATCTCTACAGCCAGTCCGACGCTGGCTATTGCTTGCCTGGCGTCTTGTGCGGTAAGCGGCAGCAGGCCAGATTGAATAATCGCACCAAGCATCCGTGCATTCGCTTGCTTTCCTGAACCGGAAACATCTACCCTGACGAGTCGGCGAGCTGTTTTCTCGATCGCCTCAAGTATCGGTACTGTGGAAAGGCTTCCATCGCCTGCAATCGATTTTTCTGCTGTACTGTACACGCGTTCTGTTGTGGTGATTACAGTTGTCTGGTTTGTAACGTAGCCGCCTTCAAGAGCGCGTCCGGCCTCGGTAGGTTCCAGCGCAGCGACCATATCCACATCGCCGGCGCTGGGGAATAGACAAAAAATGGGATCCGAAGCCGGGTTTCGGAAAGGGAATATTTCGAAATAATAGGTCGTCGCCCCTGTTCGCTGCGCGACGCCAGGGATCGACGTTGACTGCGCCGGGAAACCGGCAAGACGCGCGGCTTCTACCAGCCAGTTGGTCAGCACACCACCGCCCTGGCCTCCCAATGCTCCAAGGAGCAGACTGACTGGATGTGGATCGTTCACGCTTCACCCATTTGGTTCACAAATTTGCGGCTGAGCGAGTGCACGAGGCGCTCCCAACCGCTCGGGTTGACAACCCGGCTGACACGGTAAAAGGACGGACACAGGCGCGCAGCCATCGCCGCCTCACTGCACAGCCCGCAAGCCACACAGCCGGTATCCACGAAAGCTTTCGGACCATCACTCAATGGTTCATTGGTCGGTTTCAAGGTTAAAGAAGGGCAACCGCTCAAGCGCATACAGGCGTGGTCTCCGGTGCAAACATCTTCGTCCACTCCGTAACGCGCCCGCGAAAATCTGCGTCCTAATTTTTCATCTTCCGCCTGTTGGCGCCCTGCTCGGCGCTGAACCGCGAGCATACATTCCTGGTCGCTGATCACGACCCGGAGGTGAGGCCCGCGCGCATCCAGGGCATTTTCAATCACACGCCGGGTTTCCGCCAAATCGTAACCATTTACCCTTTTTATCCAGCGCACGCCCATCCCGCGCAATGTATCTTCAATGGAAACTCGAACTGGCGTCCCCCATGGCGTTGAACCCGTAGAAGGAATATGCTGCTGACCGGTTGCAGAGGCGTACCCGTTCTCAATTAATATCAGCACGGCATCATGGCCGTTCCACAGGGCATTCGCAGCGCCTGTGAGCAGGCCATTGTGCCAGAATCCACCGTCCCCCATGACGACAACTGCAGGTTGGTCCAGGGCCGGACCGATGGCTCCCCCACTGGCCAGGCTCAAACCATATCCAAGTACCGTGCTTCCCAGGTTAAAAGGCGGCAGCGTGGCAAACGTATTGCAGCCGATATCCATTGAGATGTGGAGCTGCCCGCGCGCGCGCTGGATCAAGGTCAGGGCAGTAAAAACCGGTCGTTCGGGACATCCGACGCAAAAACCCGGCGGGCGCGGCGGCATCGGGATCGGCAGCGACGCCCTGGCACGCTTTGCCTGGCTCTCCAGTTTTTCCTCATTCAGCACCGCAGTCTTCCCTGCCTGGAACGGCTGTATTTTTTCCAACCACTTTGCGAGACCTGCTCGCACGACGTCCGCGGTGTATTCGCCGGCCACAGGCAGCACATCCTTTCCCCAGATGACTGTGCGGATACCGGCGCGCTGCGCCATGGCGGAAATTTCCTGTTCGAGAAACGGCGGGTTGCCTTCTTCAACGACCAGAACATGCTCCTTATCGCGCATGAAATCTTCGATTTGTTCAGGAACGAGCGGATGGATGACGTTCAGCACCAGCGAAGGGATATCCGAGTTTCCGTAGGTGTCAGCTGCACCGAGCAGCTTCAGCCCACGCATGACTGTATGGTATTGGCCACCTTGCATGACAATCCCGAACTTTCTACCGCTGGCCGGAAAATGCTCATTCAGGGCATTCTCCAGGATAAATTGCTTCGCCGCAGGTAACCGAACTTCGTATTTCTCCCTTTCTTGCGCGTAAGTTGAAGGTGGCAGGACGATCCGGCCATAGTCGCGCAAAGCGTGAGGGTAAGGATTTTTAGCGCTATACGCAGGCCGGCGGTTGTCTTTGCATATGAACGATCCGGTCATATGTATTGCCCGGATACGCAGCGCCATAATGACCGGCAACCGGCTCGTTTCCGAAAGATCAAATGCCAGTTCTGTTAACTCGACCAGCCTGGGCATGTTATAGCGCGGATCCAACAGCGGTATGGAAGATTTCAAGGCAATTGCGTGCGTGCGTTCTTGAAGGACGCTCGCACCGGTGCCGTAATCTTCGCCGACGATGATCAGCGCGCCTCCGAGCACTCCGGCTGAAGCCAGGTTAGAGAGGGCATCTGATGCGACGTTTGTCCCGACCACGGACTTCCAGGTTACCGCACCACGTAACGGATAATAGATTGAAGCCGCTAATAACGCAGCGGCACCGGCCTCGTTCGCTGAAGATTCGAATTGAACTCCCATCGGACCCAATACATCGTCACGCGCATCGGCCAACACGTCCATCAAGTGCGATATTGGAGCACCTGGATAACCGCCGACATAGGCAACGCCAGCCTGCAGGAGCGCTTTCGTCAGCGCCAGGATGACTTCTCCGTGAAACGCTTCTCCCACACCTAACGTCAATTTATGGACGTCAGCAGCAAACGAGCGTTCCATTCCCCTGGTAGGATGGCGCTTTTTGGATGAGGAAGTAAGCGGGATAAACATATCGATCAATCCAATTCTGCAGGTTCCATCGCATGCGCAAAATCACCGGAAGGGCGCTCTTCAATGGTCCGTTCCCCGGATCCGGTTCCCGTCCAGCCCGGCTTAACACCCCCACCACCGTAACCGGGAGCCCGGGCAGGCGTATGCGCAATCGCAAACCCCTGGTTATACGCAACCCGCGTCATCAGGTTGAATTTCAAGACCCACCCGCCGATAAGCACAAATAAACCAGCCAGGGCACCGGCAAGTTGAAAATCTGGCGAATAGACGAGTGCCGCTGCCAGGCCGGCAACGGGCAAAGCATGTCCAACCGGATTCAGAATTCGCCGCAGATGATCCAGCGCATCGACGGTCAGAATTGGCGCAGCGCCGGGCCTTTTTAACGAAACGTAATAGACCGTCCAGGCATACCAACGGCTGGTGACCAGGAACAGGAGGGCAAAAATCAACCAGGCTGGGGCATCTGCCAACAAAGAGGTGCTGATAACGAGAACGGATGCCCCTTCAGCCAGCCCTGTCAGCATCATCAGTGGTACGATTCGGGGTTCACGCCAGGCCGGGATCCCGCGCGCCGATTTCAGAATCTGTGCCTGCGAAAACAGGTATCCTAATCCGAACAGTGAACCGATGAACACTACGCCTGGCGATCTGAACAGAATCCCGGAGAGACAAAGAATGACCAGCGCGACTGAAAACCAGGCCTCACGCGACATCCAGGACGTACGTGGGTTTAGAAATACATACAGCGGTCGAATCTTGCGCCCCAATTTAAGCCAGACGAAGAACAAACCCAGAGCGATCATGCTCAGGGCAGGCAGCCCGGTGGCGATTAACCAATCTGGTTCACGAAAACTAAACAATGCTGTAAAGAACAGCAGCCCCGCTCCTGTACCGCCGCTGATAAACTGCATAGCCGCCCGCCAATCCCAGGGCTTTTGAAGTGTCGGTTCAACATTCATGTGGACCGCCTTTCCCAGAGGTAATAGAATCCCGGTTCTGCACCGAGTTCATCATGCATTCGAAAGTTCTCGTTTTCACGGAGCAGAACAGAAACATTGCTTTCAGGATCCTCTATATCTCCAAAGTGCAGTGCAAAAGCGATGCAGGAATTGACGCACGCAGGTGTAGCTTCCGGATCAATTCCTGGCTCCAGGCCTGAGGCAATTCCGGCATCAATCCGATCGATGCAAAATGTGCACTTCGTTGCAACCCCGTCGCGCCTTGTATCTCGCAAAGCGATCTCATTATCGATCGGAGTTCCGTAGGCATACGTCGGTTTGTAGTATTTGTATCTCGCCTGGTAGGGGCAGGCTACGATGCAGTAGCCGCAGCCTATGCACAGGTCATACTGGATCGTGACCAGGCCGTCGTCCCGCTGGCGTGTCGCGGTGGTCGGGCAAACGTACATACAGGGAGGTTTGCTGCAATGCTGGCATCCGACAGGAATGAAAGTGCGTGTGACGTGAGGGAATTTCCCTGATTCGAGATCAAGCACCGAGCGCCACTGCACACCGGGTGGTGTCCCATTAAAATGCCGGCAGGCGACAGTGCAAGTCTGGCAGCCTACACAACGACGCAGGTCAGCGACCATGACATATCGAGTCATTTTGGACCTCCTAAGCGCATGACCGAAACTGGAACAATATCCCCAGCCGAACCGGTCGCATCGGTCAGGTCTAACAGCATGGGGATAAGGGGGTTGATGCTGGGCATTTCAAATTCCTTTGCAAATGGCGTCACCCAATGGTCGAACTGCCCGACAAGAAGAATCGTATCCGGCCGGATGCCTTGCCTGAGCACTGCATGGCCGCGTGTGGCTCGCAGCGGTGACCGGACTTCGATCATATCCCCCTCTCGAATACCGAGTTTTTCAGCGCTTTGGGCATTCATCACGATGCCTTTATGCCCGCGGATATTGTCTGCCGCTTCCTTGACAACCTGGATGGCTACATTGGCGCCCCAGGAATACTGCATTGACCGGGAAGTGATTAACCAGAATGGATAATCACTTTCCTGCCCTCCGCCTAAGTTGTCCACCATTATTTTCCGGATCATTTCCGGGTAGTCATGCCACACAGGCATCGGTTCGTATTCTTTCAACTGGCGGTCCCACCAGGTGATTTCGTGCTCGTGGAGCCTGCGACGAAGCTGACCCCCGATTCGCATAAGCCGCTCCTGATAGGGCATTTCAAACCGTAAGCCCTGTTCTTTCAAATGCGGATACAGGTACCATTGCAATCTTGGAAATGGAATCATTTTGAAGCCGTGTTCACGGTACCAATCCAGCCCCTCCTGCTCTTTCCCTTCGGAGAGTTCGGCACTGGCCGCCTTACAAACAGCCTCCCAGATCACTTCAGTCGAATGGACCTGTGAGACGTCCAGTGAATAATCGTACCCTTCACCAAACAATCGCACACCTGCAGCCCCTCGGTTGAGTGCCTTATTGAACTTTTCCAATAAACCCGTCCGGCGAGCGAGTTCAACGCCGATCCAGGTGAAGTCCTTTGTATCTCCACGTGGTTGGATGACCGGCTGGCGCAGCGCAAATCCGTGGTAGTCCCAGAACTGTTCCACGTATTTCGTTCCCCCAATACGCATGAGCTGCAGACCCTCGAGGTCTGTCGCCTCCGGAAGTAGGACGTCAGCCATCCAGTTGGTTTCGTCAACGGTATACGCAAAAGCCACAACGAAGGGGAAGCGGGCCATCGCCTCACTGATCCTGGGAGTGTCCCAAAAGGAGATGGCCGGGTTGGTCCTGTAAACGAACCATATATCGGGGACGGTTGGTTCAGGCCATTTAGGGAATGGGTTGTGCAGCTGCATCCATGAAAGATGTGTAGGGCCGAGCGCCTGGCTCCAGGGAGAGTCGGCTACAAGCGGCACAAGCGTACTGTGTCCATGCCGCACATCCGGCCGCACTCTCCAGCTTTCCTTATCAGTTGGATTCCACGGGTAGTCCATAAAACCGTCCGGTCCTGGAACAGCGCTGGAAAAGCGGTCTTTCGCAGGCCGGTTGAGACGGACAGCCGTACCCAGGGTGCCGCCGGGCACCTCCAGTCCACCTACGAGGCACGCGAGCAATGTCCGGGCCCAGGCGCAGTCATATCCCCCCCAACCGTTATTGACCGTTTTGCCAAGCATGATCGCAACCGGACGAAACGGCAGTTCTCGCCCATCCACCTCAATCGTCGCGCCGATATCCGCGTTATCCAGAAACTCGTTGGCCAGCCGCCGGATAATCCCTGCAGGAACATCACAAATTTTCTCGGCCCATTCAGGTGAGTAGCCTGCTTCATTCTCACAGAGCAGATCAAAGGCAGTTTTGACCTGCACATTTTCATGAAGCCAGACATCTTGATCGGGGCCGATTTCAATACCGGACACCGTATACGGCCCGCGCAGAGCAGGGTCAATCTCAGGAGTGTCAAACAGTACGGCACGCCGGCTCGTTAAATCCCAGACGAGCGGCTTTTTTGTCTCCGGATCTCGTAAGTAGAACCCATTCGGCGCAACTAAATATGCAGAAGCAGTCATGTGCTTCAGAAACTGCTGATCCAGCCTTTCATGTTCCGTTTCAAACAGCAATACGTGGATCATCGCATGCAGAAAAGCCGCGTCCGTCTTCGGGCGTATCGGGACCCATTCGGCTGAGGCACCCCCGGTAATGGATAAATGCGGTTCAACCTGAACTCTTTTTGTCCCTCTTACCCGCGCATCCGCATGCCGCCACACACCGCAAACGCCGCCGGAAGCCTCTACGTTTGCCCCGAACGAGATGATGAACTTCGTGCGCGGCGTATCCGGACTAACAGTGAAAGCGCGATGCCAGAGTTCACCGTAAAGATGCTCAGAATGGTAGCACTTCACTCCCTGACCGCTTCCGAAACTGAAATCCAGCGGCCCCCAGGCTGAAAGGAATGCAGGGAATGCGCCCATATAAGCGGGAGCAGTTCCACCACCCCCAAAGCTTGCTGCTACTCTTGGATAACCGGAATCGTCCAGCTGGCCTTTAGCCCTGATTTCCTTCAATTTATCTGCCACGAGGTCCAGGGCTTCATTCCACGATATCGGAACGAATCCGGGGTCTTCTTCCTTCCCTTTTTTTGGGTTGGTGCGCTTCATCGGGCTGAGGACGCGGTGTGGATTGTACGATTTTTGGATCAGCCCGTACGCCTTGACACAAACTGTCCCTGCTCCGGGATGGACTTCCGCCGCCGCAAAATTTGGTTCGACCATAATCGCCACACCATCCCTGACCTTAACATTAAGCAGATCTGGCCCGGCGACGCATTGGTAGCAGTAAGTCGGCACGGTTTTAGTTGTTTGATTGTTTATCGCGGCCACATTTTTCCTCGCTTTGCCTTGCAGTGAACAGTGTCTACATCGTCGGTTTCATAGGCTCACGTTTGCATTTTCTTTTTCAATCTTTCGATACTTTTATTGACATCCACAATGAAACGGACGTGCTGCCCAAAGGCGATTTTTTCCACCTGGTCAATGGCAGCGATCTCAAAAACGGCTCGCCGGCCGTCCAATGAAACCAGTGTTGCCGTTATTTCAGCCTGCATTCCTAGCGGGGTTGCAGCGATGTGATCCAGTTCAATCCGGATACCGACCGAATCTTCCCCCTCATCCAGGTGTTGGAGAAGAAAATCGCGACAGGTGTTTTCAATATCGCGCACAAGTTCCGGGGTGGCGTACACCCGGCCTTCTTCCCCCATGAAGCTAATTGTCCGAGGCGCGTCTATCATGATCGGATTGGTTGTCGACAAACCGGCGGTCAAAGTCTCTTTCACGTTATTTCCTCCTGTTTTTTAATAAGTTCCTCTGACGTAATTTCTTTCCTGTGATTTTGCCGCCCCAGATAAGCCTGCTGAATCCCGGGATCTGCCGCCAATTCTGCGGCCTGGCCCTGCATCACAATTTTTCCCGTCTCAAGGACGTATGCCCGGTCTGCGACTCGCAATGCGGCTCTTGCATTTTGCTCCACGAGAAGAATCGTGGTATTGGCCTGCCGAAGATGCAGGATAATTTCAAATATTTCCCTGACGAGCAGCGGAGCCAGGCCCAGGGACGGCTCGTCGAGCAGCAATACCTTCGGGCGAGCCATCAAGCTGCGTCCGATCGCCAGCATTTGCTGTTCCCCGCCTGATAAAGTCCCGGCCAATTGTTTCTGCCTTTCTTTAAGGATGGGGAACAGGTTAAAGACATAATCCATGTCTTCCTGGACGAATTTGCGCTCCTTTCTCCTCAAGCGAATATATGCCCCAAGAGTCAAATTGTCGTAAACGCTCAGAATGCTGAAGACCTGGCGTCTTTCCGGGACCTGGCTGATCCCGTGCTTGACAACATTTTCCGGGGAGAGATGGGTTAACTCGCTCCCGTCAAGGCTGATTCTCCCTTCGCGAGCCGGCACCATACCGGAAATAGTGTTCAACAAGGTCGTTTTTCCGGCGCCATTTCCACCGATCAGTGAAACAATTTCTCGTTCGTTCACCACGAGTGAGACGTTGTGCAATGCCTGGATGTGTCCGTAGAAGGTGGAAACGTTCTGCACTTCAAGCATTTTCAATTTCCCTGTTGAGAGATTCCAGCCGCTCTGAACGCAGTTCGACTTCGTTATCCCATTCGGTCCCTAAATAAGCCTGAACGACATGCTCGTTGGCCTGGACTTCCGAAGGCGTCCCTTCGGCGATCTTCATTCCATAATGGAGTACGACCACATGGTCAGCAATTTCCATGACGAGGTTCATATCATGCTCGACAAGAAGGACCGCGATTCCACTTGCAAGTATTTTCAGAATTAATGCAAGGAGATCATCCGATTCAGTCCTATTCAGTCCTGCTGCAGGTTCGTCTAACAGTAAAAGCTTTGGTTGTACGGCAAGAGCCCGGGCAATTTCGACCAGCCGCTGTTGTCCAAACGGAAGTGATCCCGCGGGTGATTTAGCCCTATCCGCCAGGCCGACCTGGTCGAGATAGGCCCTGGCCTGTTCACGGATGCGCTGTTCTTCTGCTGCAACTCCTGGGAGACGGAACGCCGTACCCAGGAAGCCCGCTTTTCCTTGTAAGTGGCAGCCCACCATCACGTTTTCCAGAACGGTCATGTTACCGAAAATCTGGAGATTTTGGAACGTTCTTGCAAGCCCCAGAGATGCGATGCGGTTAGGACGTAGTCCTGTGATTTGCCGGCCCAGGTATTCAATAGCCCCCTTGTCTGGCTGGTGTGTGCCGGACAC
>JBFGQG010000031.1:0-14991 GCA_041564295.1 Anaerolineales bacterium
GGGATGCCATTGGACAGCCAGGCCAAACGGGTGCTCGGGCAGTTCGACCGCTTCAATCAAGCCGTCGGGAGCAAACGCCGAAGGTCTTAGGGCTGGGGCCAGGTCTTTAATGCCCTGGTGGTGAAGCGAATTAACGTCGAAGATGGGGTTGACCAGGACCTCGCTGAGCGTAGTATCTTCATCGATGCGGACTGCGTGCGAGATCCGGTCTCGAGGGTAGTCCGGCCAGAAATCATGCCGTACGGCGCCCGGAAACTGGTCTGTAATGTGCGTGTAAAGTGTGCCGCCGAGGGCCACATTGACGACTTGCAAGCCGCGGCAGATCCCGAGGAACGGCTGCCGGGTTTCGACAACGGTCCGTGCAAGCTGGAGCTCCTGCCAATCGCGGTCAGGGTCAATTTCGTGGACCGTCGGATGAGGTATGCCGCCGTAGATTGCGGGATCTATATCGCCGCCGCCGGTCAGAAGGATCCCATCCATTCGGTTGCGGAAATCTTCAAGGTCACTCTCCGAAAGGCCGAGCGGAATCATGATCGGCATCGCACCGGCCTCGATCAGGACTTTGACATAGGCTTCCGTCACGGCGAGATATTTATAGTTGCGTCCGCTGTCTTTGCGGAACATAGTGACGCCAATCATGGGGCGAGAATTCATATGAGACCGTCCATTCGCTCACGGATAACGAAAAAGCGCAGCAATAAAGGGCTGCGCTTGAGATTGTACTGCAAACAGCGAGAATTAATTGGTGAATTTCTGCTTGAGCCGGGCTCTCTTACCGGTCCGTTCACGCAGGTAGTACAGGCGAGAGCGGCGAACGTGCGAATGCCGGTTGACGATCACCTTCTCGATCCGCGGCGAGCGTGTGAGGAACGTGCGCTCGACGCCGATACCGTTGCTGGCGACACGGCGGACAGTAAAGTTGCTGTTTCCGCGGTTGTTGTTGACCCGAATAACGGTCCCTTTAAACACCTGGATACGTTCGCGGCTGCCTTCTTTAATGCGGACGTGCACGTCCACAACATCCCCCGTCTTGATCTCGGGTACGTTTTCGTTGGCCGGAGCTTCTACAGATTTCAGAATTTCTTGACTCATGACATTCACCTTGTATTCAAAAATAAAACCGCTTCCCGCGGCGCGGCGGGTGATTATAACATGGTAAATTTGGAAAGGGAAGTGCAGATCGGGAAAATAAATACAGAGATTCGCCCGATCTAAAAATTTACCGGTCGTTAATTAACCTGAAGTGAGGTCCACACCTTCAAAAAGGTCAATTTCGCGCAGATCATTCTGTGCAGGGGGGTATGCGCGCATGTAATTCTCGTATCCCGTCGACAGACGAAGCAGAATCGCAAATAAACCGCGGTTCGGCGGACCGCTGCCCAGCTGGCTTTTGTGGCACGCTGCAGCAGCATCGCGCAACACCACGTACTTCCTGACGTTGACGCGCGCGTGGATCGGAAAATCGCCCGATTCGATCAAATCAAGGACGTCTATGTCATGGTTTCGGCCAAACCTGCGCGGGTCCACACCGAATAAAGGGCTTAGCCTGACGAAAAACTTAAACCAGCGCTTCGGAAGCGTCTGGTAATAGAGTTTCTGGGGTTTCCAGGCAGGCGCATCGGTTTCCGGCAAAGCAACCGGGTCATCGGCGATTTCAAAAGCTCGCACCGTCGCTTTGTTGCAGGCAATATGGTCCGGATGCTTGTAGTTTCCAATCGGATCGTGCGTCACGACGACGTGCGGCCTCAGCCGCCGCATCTCCCGGGCAAAATGCTCGGCAACGTAATCCAGGGGCTGTTTCAGCAGGCAGCCGGGGTGCAAGTTGGCGTCGGAGCCGGGCATGCCTGAATCCCGGTAGCCGCCCATCGTGACACTGGCCAGGCCCAGCTTTTCGGCTGCACAACGCAACTCCGCCTCGCGCAGTTCGGCAATCGACTCATACCCGTCCAGGTGTTCCGGTTCTACTGTCCCGTTCTCGCCCCCGGTCGCACAGAGCAGGTGGACGTCGACGCCTTCGCCTGTATATTTTGCCAGCGTTGCTCCCATTCCGAACGATTCGTCGTCCGGGTGCGCCATGATGGCCAGCAACGTCTTCTTTTGTCGTCTTTCCATTTAAATAACTCCATCCTGCTGCTGTACGAACCGCAGCAGGATGGACGTTATACCATAACTTGTTTGGGTTTCTGATGGAAATTAATAGAATACAAAGGATTGAAGCTACTGCATCCCTTCATTGAGCAGTCCCACAGCAGCTTCCTCGATCGCAAGGACCTTCTCCACGTGTCCCGCGACGTTTTCCAGGAGTGCCACGGACTCTGATTCGGTCAGGGGGAAATCCGTTTCCATGGACCGGCGGATTTCTTCCTGTCGGGCTTCAATGGCGAGGATTTCTTCCCGCGCTGCGCCGCCTTGCATCAAAAATAACTCGTGGCGGCGGTGCATAAGATCGCGCGCCTTCTTGAATGGTGCAACCGCATCGGGCAGCAAGGCGAGACCGAGCTCTGCCCAGGCATCGCCAGCTTCGCGGAACCTGTCTGCTGCTTCCTGCAGACCAGGCCGGTCCAGCAGCGCAACGCATTCTTCGAGAAAGTCCGCATATAGGGGACGTTCAGCCCGGTCAAAACCATCGAAGAAATGGACCGAATGGTAGACGCCGGTCAATCCGGCGAACATTTCCCGACCCGGCGGGTAGACGCGGGCCCAGCTCAACCGCGCCCTGGGTTTCGTCAACTGCTCGATCCAGAATCTGTATGCCTGGAAGCCGAAATTATTGCGAGATCCTTTAGGCGGTTTCTCAGTGTAAAGGTTGATGCAGTCCCAGATGCCTGCCTGAACTGCTGAGACCAGCTTATCCGGGTTCGGAGGGCTGATGGTAAACAATTTAAACCTGTCCTTCTTGACCCGCCCGCGCGCTTTCTGAAACTGTTCGAGGGAGACTTTGAGCGGTACGGTGGACCGGTCTGCGATGGAGACCGTGCCTGCTTCCTGGTCGACGCCATAGACGACCACCGGCATCATCATCCACATGGTTTCGTGATCGGGGTAAACGTTGTACGGCAGGGAATAGGCATCCGCCAGCACAATCGGCGGTTCTCCGGATTCGAGTATATCGACCAGGTTTTTCAAACCTTTTTCGGCGCTGGCGGTCTGGTATACGTCCTGCACAACGCCCAACCGGGAAAGCGTCGTGTCGACCGGGTTGAAAGTGTTGCGAGTCAGAATACGGCACATGGGATCGATACCTTCATAGACAAAAGTGAAATATCCCATCACTGCCCCGCCGCTGACGCCCATCAGCAGCGCTTCTGAGTACGGTTTGCCGGTGTGTGGGGCTTTGAAACCACGGTAGCCCAGGAAGTTGCGCAATGCGCCAGTCTCCCAGTGACGACCCATAAATTCAGCGTAATTTTTCAGTTCAGACATTATCAGTTCCCTTTGATTCGTTACTCGTATGCGGATTTCGATCGTATTTTATTTTGCAGCGGAGGTTCAATTGGTCCGATTATACAGACGAATATTCGCAGGATAGAAAAAGAGAGACATAGTCTGAAGTTTTTGGTTAATCGCGTCAATTGTCTAAAGCTGCGGCTTGAAGACGTCTGCAAAGGAAGCCAACATCCTTCCCGAGTATTCCTCGGGGATCCCATGCAGCCCGCCGCCGAAGAATTGCGCAAATGAGAGGATTAAATATTGGGAGGACGAGACGTTTTCGTATGGTTACCCTCCAAATATCGAATAGGCTTAACTTTTTTAGCCAATTATGACACAAAAATTACAGTGTCATTTCGACCGGACCAAACCTTCGCAAGGTATCTCGAAAAGCCCCGCTTTCGTGAACGCCGGTTGAATCAAAACGCACCTCCATCAAAGATCTCTGGAGGTGCGCTGATATTCAGGGGTCTGTAGCTTAATATACCGGCAAATCTGTATCAACTTCTCTTGCCCAGGCCACGATTCCACCTTTGACGTTCTTCAGCTTTCGGAAACCCGCCTCACGCAGCTGGTTGAGCGCTTTGGCCGAACGTACACCGCTCTTACAGAGCAGGGCAACCGGCTCGGAAGTGTCCAGTTCGTTCATGCGGGCGAGGATGTCGCCGAGCGGAATCAGGTCAGCGCCGTCGATATGGACGATCTCCCATTCATGCGGCTCACGTACATCAATTACGCGCAGGCGTTCACCGGCATCGAGCTTCGCTTTCAACTCCTGCACGGAAATATCCCAGCCTTCTCCTGCGGTCCCTTCCGCTTCGTGGTCATGCATCGGCACACCGCAAAACTGTTCGTAGTCGATTAATTCGATCTCTTCGGCGGGCTTCGAGCAAACCCGGCACTCCGGGTTCTTGCGCAGCCTGACGAAGTCGAATGACATGTCCAGCGCATTGTAGAGCATCAACCTGCCGGCCAGCGGTTCACCAATCCCGAGGATATACTTGATCGCTTCAGTCGCCTGCAGTGTACCGATTGTACCGGGCAGCACGCCAAGGACACCGCCTTCCGCGCAGGAAGGTACAAGCCCCGGCGGCGGCGGTTCCGGGAACATGCAACGGTAGCACGGGCCGTTCTGCGCGTCAAAGACGGTCAGCTGCCCGTCAAAACGGAAGATGCTTCCATAGACATTGACCTTGCCCAGCTTCACACAGACATCGTTGACGAGATAGCGCGTTGGGAAGTTGTCAGTGCCGTCGATGATCACGTCGTAAGAAGCAGCAATTTCCAATGCGTTTTCGCTTGTGAATGGAACGTTGTAGAGGTCCAGCTGCACGTCCGGGTTCAGGTCGAGGAGCCTTTGCCGGGCACTCTCCACTTTCAGTTCGCCTACAGTAGACAGACCATGGATAACCTGGCGCTGCAGGTTCGAGTCGTCCACAACGTCATAGTCCACCAGCCCGATTCGCCCGACGCCGGCAGCAGCAAGGTAGAGCGCCGTGGGGCTGCCGAGTCCACCTGTACCGATCAGAAGGACGCTGGCGGCTTTCAATTTTTTCTGTCCGCCCAGCCCTACCTCCGGCATGATCAGGTGCCGGCTGTAGCGGCGGATTTCTTCATGTGTGAGTTCGAGTGTTGAATGGTCCATAGCAACCCGCTTCCCTGGGGTTAGTTCTCAATGATTTTCGGCGATGCAGCCTGGGGTGTCGGCTCCGGAACAAGAAAGGGTTTCAACTGCGCACGCAGCTTGTCGGCGCGGGTGACGCCGTGGTTTACGGTGCGAGGCTGACCGTCCGCATCGATAATAAACGTCGTCGGTACACTCAGCACCCCCCAGTAATCGGCCAGGTCAGGCCGCTCCGTGCAGTCCACTTCGATGATCTGCATCCTTTCCCCGAGCTGGTCTTTCACCTGTTTGAGGGCAGGCCGTTGAACGGTTCTGCACGGTACGCACGACGGGGTTGTGAAATACAATACCGCCGGAATTCCCGGTTTAATCGATTCTAATCCCAATTGACGCCCGCGCACACGAGAGAGCACCCATGCGTTTACGATCCGGTAAAGACCGTATCCGAGGGCGATGATCAAAAACGCATACAGACTGCGTTCGAGAATTTCCATCAGGCTTCCTTTTTCGGACGCATGCCGGGCACTACGCCGGGCGGCGGCGCTTTGACAAATCCAGGCACCTGCAAACGGTGCATCCAGTAATACACGGCACACCCAACGCAGAATCCTGCGAATAAATTCAACGCTGCGAGTGCAACAACCAACCAGATGAGGCCCCAACCAAGGGCACCCACGCCGGCCAGGAGCGCCGCGCTTCCAGCAGCCATAACCACAGCACCGAAACCCTGGGAGAAACGATGCGGCTCAGGGTTGTCGTGGAGCACATCCGGACGGACGAGGCCGCGCGGCTTGAGCCAGTTCTTGTATACGAAGCCGAATCCCGGGGTCTTCAGCAGGGTACCAAGCGCCATGACGAGTGTCACGACAAGTGCAAGCCATGCGAAGTCGAACACAAATGCCATGATATTCAGGCCGATGATAAAAGATTGGTTGGTTTTCAATGCGGAGTGGTCGACGGTGGTTTCCATAATAGGCTTCCTTGTAGGGTAGTACCGGATACCGGGTTCCAGGTGCCACGTTCCGGGTACAGATCCCCGCCTGTGTGCACATGAAACCTGGCACCGGCGTGTAAAACTGGCACTCGGTACCTGGTACCTCGCACTTATTTCCCTCCCGCAATGCTCGGAATGATCCGCAGCAGGTCGGTTTCTTTAACCACTGTGTCGACTCCGTCAAGATAGCGGATATCTTCATCATTGAGAAACAGGTTGACGAAAGGGCGCAATTCGCCAGATTCGTTGAAGATGTGCTGGCGGAGGTTCGGGTGCTGGGCCGTGAGGTCGATGAGCGCATCGCTGATCTTGGCGCCTTTAACGGTCACGACGGATTGTCCTCCAGCATAGGCTCGTAAGGGGGTAGGGATTTTAAGCGTTGGCATGATTATTGTTTCCTGGTTTTCTTAATTTTATTTACTGTTCATTTACTGGTTCGCTGGTTGTTCGCTGACAATTTCAACATTTTCTTCCGTGAAAGTTTTGCGGTCTTCACTGAGACGCCAGGAGCGCAGGCTGACGGCCTTCCCTTGATCCACCCGGGAGATGGTGTAGGAATACCAGGGCAGCGCCCATTCCCGGTCGAATTCTGAGGGGATATTCGGGCAATCAGGGTGTGAGTGGAATACGCCGAGGATATCGAGACCTAATTTTTCAGCCTCGAGCTCGGCCTTGAGCATGTCTTGCGCCGTGATCAGGTAGCGGTTGCGCCGGGCCGAATCTTCGCGGGCGTTGCCGGCGGGCAGGAATTCAGTGATATGCCGGTTCGCATCTGCCGCCTCTCCCAGAAGAAAGCCGGCGCCCTCTTCGGGATATGCCGCTTCCAGGTGCGCATGGACTCGATCTCGCACGCTCGCGTCTATCTTGATGCTCATTCTACGTCCTCCCACAGAGGATCACTGAGGTACTTGTAGCCGGCATCGGGGAAGATCGCAACGATCACGCCGTGGTCCAGTCCACGCGCAAGATCGAGCGCGCCGACAAGCGCCGCGCCGGAGGAGATGCCGGCAAACAAACCTTCCTCGCGGCCCAGGCGGCGGGTCATTTCGTAGGCATCTTCAGTTCTGACCGGCAGGTCGATATCAGCCAGGAGCGGGTCGTAAATGCCGGGTTTGATGGCCGACTCCATGTGCTTCAATCCTTCCAGACCATGTAAGGGGCTGTCCGGCTGAACGCCTGCCAGGCGGATCCCCGGTGCGAATTCATTGAAATAGCGGCCGGCGCCGGTCAGCGTGCCGGACGTACCGAGCCCGGCCACAAAATGCGTAATCTGACCGCCGGTCTGTTCAAGGATTTCCGGCGCAGTCGTCAGATAATGGGCTTTCCAGTTGGATGCATTGTTGTACTGGTTGGCGTAGAAATATACGTCCGGCTCGCTGGCTGCTATTTCACGCGCTACCAGGATCGCACCGTCGGAACCCTCGAGGGGATCTGTCAGGATGATTTCCGCACCGAGCACCCGCAGGACCTTGAGCCTTTCGGGGCTGGCGTTGGCAGGCACGGCCAGTGTGACCCGGATACCCAGCGCCGCACAGAGGGTTGCATACGCAATGCCCATGTTGCCGGAGGTCGAATCAAGAAGGCGTTTCCCTTCCAGTTGCCCTTGTTCGAGCGCATCCATTATGATCTGGCGCGCAGGGCGGTCTTTCACCGATCCGCCCGGATTGAACCATTCGGCTTTGGCGAGCAGGCGGACCTTTGGAGAGATCCCTTCAGCCTCCGCAATTCGGTCCAGCGGAAATAGCGGCGTGTTGCCGACTGCCTGGAACACCGTTGGATAGTGGGTATGGGAGACCGGATACTGCATTGGTGTCTTTATTTTTGACGTTAACATTCCTCAAAACCTTCAATTAATACAAAACGGCCAACATGTACAAAAAAAGGGTGGCAGAACCCATCAAGCACGCCATTTGGGGCATGCGGGGTCAGCAACCACCCGTCGTCGTCTGTTGGCCGATCGGTCTATCGTGACGAAGCGGTGGTTACAAACCCCGCCTCAGACACATGCAGTATTCTGTAAGTTTTTTCATAATTTTTATGACACTTATTAAGTATATTTTGCCAATTATAAATCGCGAATAGTATTTGTCAAGCTAATCGATGTGAAATTCAGGAAATTCTCACGTAAATCTGTGCAAGGATACCTTTAAGACTGGAAGAATCTGCGTTTTCTTACCTGATCTTGCGCTTCAAAGCCAGCACTTCGTTCAGGTGCGTCAGAATATGGCGCGAAGCCGGCATCAGCAGCAGCCCTGCGATCGTCTGCCGCCCCCAGTAATCTCGGATGCCTGAAGCGGCTTCAACGAGCACGCCTTCCTTCATCACTAGGTGGAGACGCTCAGAATCCACCCGCTTCATCAATTCTGCAGGGGAAATCTCACGAACGATTTCCTGGGTCCGCCGGCCCACTGCAGCACGGTATTCCCTCAGCGATCCAAAATCGACAGCCCGGCTGAAGTCTACAATCGCCGCTGAAGCCAATTCATTACCGCTGTCGATATCTGGGACCTTCAGTTTTGCCTGCCAATCCCCTGTATGCAACACCTGCGGCGTCCCTGCAACAAGCAAATTCATCACGGCATCCTCTATCCTGGCGACGTGCCAGATCGCCCAGGCAATTGAATGCTCCTCGCCTGCCGGAACAATGCGGGCCTTTGCCTCTTCCAGGTCATCGAGCAGGGCGTCTTCATAAGACCACTCACATACATCAGAAACGCGTTGGCTGTGCAGCATGGCATGGTGCGCGTTAAATCGGTCCATCCAGGCTCTCTGTGCGCCGTGGGCCTTGAGCGCTTTCCTCAACGAAGATTGCTCCAGGTTGATCCGTTTTCGCCAGGCTTCAATTTCAGTCATGTCCTTTTATCCTTAACGTCCCTGCAAATTCCAGAGCTGCCGGGTCAACTCGATATGCCCTACGTGGTTGGCGGTGTGCTCGAGCGCATGCAGGAGCGACCAGCCCACCTGAAATTCGCGGCCGTGCGTATCCGATTGGACCATTTTCTCCAGGTCTTCCAGCCCCAAGCGGGCAATGACACTCACCGACTCCGCCAATGCCGCATTCAAAACTTCGACCAGCTTATCAACTGTCCCCGAACGGATTTCAAACTCCTCCGTTCTCACTCTATCCGATGCGATTTTGCCTATCATCGTGCCGATCCAATACCGTTCTGCACCTGCGGTATGTGTGATGAGCACGTTCAGTGAGTTCATTTCGGGGCCGGGAATCCAGTCCAGCGCTTCGTCGGGAAGACCTCTAAGAGCCTGTTTCATCGTATCGTGGGAACGGCGAAGCACTTCAATACAGCTTTCGGCAAATGGGATCATGGAGCCTCCTCATCGTTAATTTCTTGGCGAGCGCAGCGAAGGCATCTCTTCAGCAGGTCCGGGTCATCTCTGGCCTTGAGGCTGCCGCTGACCGGTGGAACCAAACGCTATCTCCAGCCACATCCAGGCCGGCAGCAAATTGCCGAAATCGCTTCGCAACCGAGCTTGAGAAACGCTCGCAGATGACCCTGGGGAAGAGGTCCACTCCGAACAGGTGGACGGTACGCTATTATACGGTGTCGGGGAAGGGAACGCTCATTTCCAGAATCCCTCGTGCACGGCGCGCGCCTCGTCTTCCACCACAGGGCCAATAACTTCGATCGGCTTTTTTCCGTGCAAAAACACGTCTCGCGAAGGCAGCAAAAGGACATCCTCACTGCTGCTCGGGATCAGTTCGTAAAGGGCTTCTTCACTTAATCCGAACACGACGCGGCGCACATTTCCCCAAAAAATTGCACCGGCGCACATCACGCACGGTTCTGTGCTCGTGTAGACGCTGCAAGTCGACAGGAAATCGGGCGAGTATGCAGCGGAAGCGCGCCGCATCAGGTTTGTCTCGGCATGGCCGGTACAGTCCGAGCCGGTCACCACGGTGTTTTCGGCTTCGATGAGCACGCTGCCATGCTTATCAGCGAGCAGCGCACCGAATGGGTGGTTTCCTGCCGTGCGCGCACGGCGGGCAATCTCAAGCGTCCGGCGGACCAGTTTATCGTGGATGTCGAGCATGCTGCACCTCCGCTGTCAGGAAAACTTCAACGGCATCGACCGCAGACGGATGCCGGTTGCGTGGAAAACGGCGTTGGCAATCGCAGCCCCGGTTGGGCCGGAAGATGCCTCCCCGGCACCAAGGAATGGTGATCCCGGCCGGTTCAACAGTATCGTCCGGACTTCAGGGGCTTCATTGAATTGAAGGATCGGGTAAGTGATCCAATCGACACTGCGCACGCCCCCTGGACCATAGCGCACCTGTTCCTTCAACGCCCAGCTCGCGGCCTGCACCAGGCCGCCTTCGAGCTGGTTGCTGAGTCCATCCGGGTTGACGATCTGCCCCGCGTCCGCTGCGATCACGGCTCTGGTGAGCCTGATGCGGCCGGATTCAGGGTCGGCTTCGACTTCCATCACGACTGCACAATACGCCGCGCTGTTCTTGTATCGCGCGAATGCGATGCCCTGCCCCACACCATCCATGCGAGGAGAATTGTGCGGCGTCCAACTTGCGTGGTTCGCGGCGATTTTGAGCACCTCACTGGCGCGCGGGTCAGCCAGGTAGTCCAGACGGAAGGTGAGCGGGTCTTTTCCGGCAGTATAGGCGAGTTCATCCATGAACGATTCGATCGCGAAGACATTTGCGAATGCACCCAGACCCCGCATCGAGGACGTCCGCAGCGGCCTGTCCGGCACATAATGCTTCACGATACGCTTGTTCGGAAGTTCGTAAAGGGGATCGGCATTTCGGTAGCCGCCCGCATGCGGCCACTCGGACGGGACGGGCACTGGCGCAGGGAAAGGCGGATTGAGATACCAGGCGCTCAACAGGCCTGATGTATCGCCGTCGAGCCGGGCGCGGCCAAAATGGGGATAGGTACGCACCTGGTGGTCCCAGTTCACAATTCTTCCAGCTTCGTCGAGCCCGCCCTGCATTCGGACCGACATCGCTGGGGCTGCCGGCTCCCAACGGTGCTCGTCCGCACGGGTCCATTTGAGGGATATCGGCGCGCCGGGAAAAGCCCTGGCAAGCAGCGCTGCATCCAGCCCGGCGTCGTCGGAGCCGCTGTGGCCGTAACAGCCCGCGCCTTCTTTATGGACAACGGTCACATCGGATTCATCCATCCCGAGCGCGTGCGCGATCACAGCGCGGATCGGGTAAACGCCCTGAGAGTGGACCCAAAGTGTGAGCGAACCGTTTTCCATGTGGGCAGCGGCAGCAGCCGGGCCCAGGGCGGCATGCAGCTGGAAAGGTCGAAAATACTCTGCTGTAATGGACGTCACCGCTGTATCCGGCATGAATAGTTCAGGAACTGGCCCATCTACCGGCGCGCCGTCAACAATGTGGAATGAGCGAGACGGCAGGCTGTTCAAGTGCCTTGCCTGGTCTTCCCAACCGGTGAGGTTGTTCGGATTTTGCCAGACAGCGGCTGCCTCCATCCGTTCAAGCGCCTCAGCCGCCTGGGCTTCCGTCTCCGCGATCACACCCAGAAAACTGCCGTCCCGGACGACTTTGACCACGCCCGGCAGCGCTTCAATTAATTCCGAATTAATCGATTCCAGGCGCGCACCTGGCGCCGGGGGCTTGAGGACACGCGCGTGCAGCATACCCGGCAACTCGAGATCGTGAACGAACACAGGTGCTCCGGTCACTTTTGCATGCAGGTCAAGACGCCCGGCAGGCTGACCGACCAGTCCGTAAGTCTCAAAAGATTTTAAAGGTACGGTGCCCGTCACCTTCCGGCCAAAAGTCCGGCCGCCCATCAGGTCCCAATACGTAACGGAACGTCCTGAGAGCGGGTCGTTGATCCGACCGTCCTCTACGGTAAGATCTCCCAGGTCCGCTTCAAGCTCTTCGAAGGCCATTGAGAGCAGATAGTGCCGCGCCTCCGCGGCGACGATACGCACAGCGTTACCGGTGGTCATGAGCGACATGCTGCCGACGGTCATTCCTTCGTTTGGAGTGCGGCCAGTCTCTGCCGGGACGACGCGGATACGGTCCAACCGGACATCCAGTTCTTCGGCGGCCAATTGAGCAAGGGAGGTCAGGATGCCCTGGCCGTATTCGACTTTGCCTGCAAGGAGCGTCACCGTACCGTCTGTGTTGATTTGCAGCCATTCGTCCAATTCAGGAGAACGTTCGAGCGAGGGAGGGAGCGAGGCAAAAGTGAGGGTAATTTCGGTTAAAGGCCGTTCAAGAACTGTGAAAAGGGGCTCTTGTTCGAGCGAGCCGGCCGCCCGTCTGACGGCGCGAAAAATCCGCGGGTAGACGCCGCAGCGGCAGAGGTGGTATTTCAATTCGCTGCGGATTTCGTCTTCGGAAGGGTTGGGATTGCGGTCGAGAAGAGCTGCAGCAGCAGTAACAAAACCTGCTGTGCAGAAGCCGCATTGTAATGCCTGTTCGTCTATGAAAGCTTGCTGCACGGCATGGAACGCACCGTTCCTGGACAGGGATTCGACGGTCCGGATCCAACATCCGTCCAATTCTTTGACCGTGACCTTGCAGGAAGGGACGGCTTTTCCGTTGATGATGACCTTACAGGCCCCGCATTGTTCAAGCCCGCAAGCGAACTTTGCCCCCATGAGGCCGAAGTCATTTCGTAAAACGTAGAGCAGCGGCGTATCGCCGTCCGCTTCGATATGGCGCTGTTGGCCGTTTAACTCAAATGAAAACATCAGCTAACTCCTGGTGATTATTCCGGTTCCCCCAATCCCTGACGCTGCGACTGCAACGCGATCAAACCTTCCTGCAGGTCAGGATGCCTTTGCCGACAGGTACGACCAGCGCATCGACGCGCGGGTCGGTCATTGCACGGTTGATAAGGGGCTGCAGCGTATCCTGGTGGCTGGTGACATTGTCTGCCAGCAGCCATCCGCCCGCTGCGAGGCGTGGGACGACGATCTCGTAGCAGTCCTCGTAGACTTCCTTCTCGGCGTCGAGGAAACAGAATGCGATACGTTCGTAAGAGGGCAGGAACTGCCTTGCGTCGCCCCCTACCAGGTGGACGCAGTCCAGCACACCGGCTTTTTCGAAAGTTTCCCTGGCCAGTTCAACCTTCTCGGGAAGGATTTCGAAGGTTGTGACGCTCCTCCCGAGGACCTTCGCCGCCAGCGAGAGCCAGAGTGTAGAATATCCGGCGCTCGTACCGATCTCCACGATCGCCCCGGATAATGATGTTGCGGCGATCATGGCGATGAAGCGCCCGGTCTCCTGGGGGACCTGCCTCAGGCGGTCGCGCTGCGGCGTGCCGTCGGCGCGGTCTGCAGCGTCTCGTTTTTCGAGGTAAGCCATGCGGGAGAGAATGCGTTCGGGAATGGAGTGGAACATAGGTGCGAAGTGCGGGGGAACTTTGTTGGTCCTGGGTTCCATAAAATTATAGCTTAGATTGGGGTGAGCAACGGGCACCCGGAACCCGGCACCTGGAACTTTCAACTCTTGACATTAACGTTACGTCATAGTTTATACTCCCCCCATGATCACTTACACTGTCAAACAGCTTGCAGACCTGGCCGGGGTGACGCGGCGGACCCTGCATTATTACGATCAGATCGACCTGTTGAAACCCACAGAGGTTGGAGAAAACGGGTACCGGCGATACGTCAAGGAAGATATGCTGACCCTCCAGCAGATCCTTTTCTACCGTGAAATCGGCCTGAGCCTTGCAGATATCCACGACCTGCTGAACCAGGCAGATTTCGATGTAATTGATGCATTGGAATCCCACCGCATGGCGCTTGAAGCCCAGGCTGACCGGCTGGTCGATCTCATCAGGACGGTGGACCTGACAATCAAGCACTTAAAAGGAGAAGTTGAAATGAGCCCAAAGGATTTTTTTGAAGCCTTTGACGACGAAACCCAGAAGAAGTATGAAGAGGAGGCGATGCAGCGCTGGGACCCTCAGCTTGTTAAAGCTTCCAACGACCGCTGGCGCAGCTATTCCAGGGAAAAGCAGAAAGCGATCATGGAAGAATCTGGGCAAATCTATATGGACATCGTCGCCAATATGGATGCGGGTTACGACAGCCCCGCCGTGCAGGCCTCGGTCGCCAACTGGCACGAGAACCTGCGCAATTTTTACGAACCGACAGTTGAAATCCTGCGCGGCCTCGGCCAGATGTACGAAGCTGACGCGCGTTTCCACGACAAGTTCGCCTCGCTCCACACAGACCTGCCGGGGTTTTTGAACAGAGCAATCGCGGTGTATTGCGAGAAGTTAGAGTCTTGAAATGGATTAGGCGAGATTACGGATCGCATGGCCTGGAGCTGCCAGCAAATAACATGTTCTCAGTCAAAGATCCAGAAAGAATGGGCGAATAATCACTGGAGATTTCCGATTTTATTCGCCCATTCTCTATTTATCCAGACCTGCAGAACTTGATTCACCAGGGCGCACAGACCTTCACGATCTTCATCTCCCCCATTCGCTATCCGCGGTCCCGCGCCTCGCTGTCTCCCTATTTTCTATAATCAGGTTTCTAAGTTAACCGTTCCATCCGCTCGCGTACTTCTACGAGGTGCTCCCACTGGTGCTCAAGCATCCGTCGGAGCACTTTGCGCGCAGTGCGGGTGTACTTCCAGTGGATGAACGGTTCGGAGCGTTCCTTCTCCGTCAAACCCCGCAGGCGTTCGATCTCGTGTTTGCGGACGTGCGCGAACCAATCCAGCAGGGGGGTCCCAATGTTCTTGATGATCGAACCGGCTGCAGGAAGTGCGGCGATACGGCCAAAAGCGTACATGTAGTTGTATTCCGCTTCGATCACGTGCTCCACGATCAATTTCAGTGGGCGACCATTTACAGGTTTGGTCGTCCATTGTTCCTCGGTCAGGTTCGCCAGCAGCAAGTTCATTTCCAACCGCATCCATTCCAGCCTGTCGATGAAAGAATCCATTGCTTCTATTGAGACCGGGGTCAGA
>JBFGQG010000032.1:0-14957 GCA_041564295.1 Anaerolineales bacterium
AGCAGCCAGCCGGCCGCGGCCCCGATGTAGGCCACATAGACCAGGGAGTTCGTCACGGTCCAGCCGGTGAACGCCGGCCCGGCCACGAAACCGACCAGCATGGCGTAACCGGCCACCGTACCAAGGCGGTTTGTGCGTATAGTCATAAAAGATTCGAGAACACCGCTGCGTAGGACCCCGGTGAGCCAGATGCCCAGGAAACCGAGGCCGATCGCAGTGTACATACCGCCGGTCGTCCAGAAGAGCTGCCCGATAGCGACGAGGACGGAATTGATCGTCGTAAACAGCATGGCTATCCCCGCCATCGCCAGCAGGAAATTTGCCTTTCCGCCCGACTGCTGCCTCACGAGGGCGTCCACCTGGAAGGCCAGAGCAAAATAAAGAACGCCGGCGACGGCATTCGTCAGATCGTTAACCGGGCCGAAGAAGGGCAACCCGGAATACAGCAGGGATAACGTGATGATTGAAACGACCGCAGCGATGCCGATCAGGATTCCGGTCTGACCTGCCTGGCGCCGGTTGAACGCTCTCCCGGCAGTCGATGTTTGGGTCGTGGCCATAGAACACCTCCGATAATCGATTTTTATCTATTCTAATCGCCGGACCTGTGCTTCGTCATGGGGCTGCCGTCCCGGCCAGATGGGACAGAATGTCCTTTTCGTCTCCGCACACCCGGCCGCAAGTCTAACCTGGACCTGCCCGCCCTGCAGTCCTCCTGACCCACCCGCTGCAGCGTCGGAAACCTGGTCCGGATCTGTCCAGGCACCTCAAATTGTGCAAAAAAGCACTGTACTGTAACTGGATTACCCGTCACATCCTTGCCCGTAACTACCGGATACCGGGGCAAACCGGCGGGGGAGGCCGGATGCTTGACGGGCTGAATAAGCCCACCTGGTATCAGCTTATCCAGGAGGCCCTGTTGAATATGGCATATAATTAGTCATCGCCTGTACCTGATCGAGCCGTCCCGCTAGCCTCATTCGCCAGATTCGGAGGATAACCCATGTCAGGTATCGTTTGCGCCATCCGAGGTGGTCCCGCAAGCCAGCCCACGATTGAACGGGCTATTTCATTAGCGCGAGAAAAAGGGGGCACGATCCATTTTCTGTATGTGGTCAACGTCGATTTCCTTGGACGCAAATCCACAAGCCGAATCCACACGATCACGAGAGAACTGCAGCACATGGGTGATTTTATTTTACTGAAAGCCCAGATCGACGCGCAGAACGAAGGCGTCGAGGCCGAGACTTACCTGCGCGAAGGCAAGGTCGGCGATGAGATCATCCGGCTTTGCAGCGAAATTCGCGCCGATTACGTGGTTCTCGGCAGGCCTGCCGGCGAAGGGGCGCAGGACGCATTCACCCGGGAAAGGCTGAAGCAGTTTGTAGACAGCATCAAGGAGTCCAGCGGCGCAGAAGCTGTATTTCCGGAAGAGAACGGGCAGTGACACGCCGCCGTTGGAACCTATAATTCACCGCCATAATACTGGCGGTGGGAGCAGGGTTCGCGTTCGCGGGAGGGTCGCGCCAGGCAGAGGGAGGTCCTGCACCGGTCGTCGGCGGCGGGAGCGTATTCGACAGCCAGGGCCAGCCTGTTCGCGGTGCGAAGGTGATGCTTGTCGGAACACACCCCGGCGTCGTCCTTTCGGAGACGGAAACGCAGGCGTCCGGTGATTTTTTCCTCGATGCACCTCGTCCGGTTCCCGGTCGCAATCAGGATCAGGACGCCGACAAAAATCAATGCAGCGATCCAGAACGCGCTCTCGTTGGGGCTGAACCCCCTGGTATTGCTGATCCCAGAAGTTTTCGCTTCGAACGTGATCGGGATCAGCACGCTGACCGGCACACCGACCAGCATCCTGATTGGCTCGTACGCCCGGCTTTCGTTCAACGATTTCCTCGCCAACCGGACCCCCGGAGTGCTGATGGCCTTCATTGGCCTCGTCATTTACTGCTACTTTGCTTAACGAAAGCAGCTCGCCGGTTCGGAAGAGTTTTCCGCCATGCTGCTGGAAAGGCTGGAGAAGCAGGCGCGTGTCACCGAGCCGCACATCATCGTCGTCTCGCCCGAGGCGCCTACGTCCGACCTGAACTCCGCGTTCCACGGTATCATTCCGGCGGAAGACCACACGGAAGATCAGTACCGGCCCAGAACTGCCGGGCGCGATTAACCAGCCCCTCCGAAATACTAAGAATTCAACCAGCGCGGCCAGTCGGTCTGGCCGGACTTCATCTGACGACGAATGGAACGTCGACGAAGAATAACGGCGGCGTCAGTGCCGCGTTTTCTGCTGCGATCATCCCGGCGAGAATCTTGGTATCAATCAGACTCTGTTCCGACTCAGGCCCTTCAGCAGGCTGGTCTGCCGGTAGGGGAGCCACGGCTGGGGCCGGCGGTTCCGGCCTGCCGGATTGCGCCTCAACCTGCCGGAAACTCCAGCCCGCTGACAGGATTAAAAGGACGACCAGGATTCCATCCAGGATGCCTCTGATCCTCCGGCGCGGATTATGGTTGGCGTTCATCGCATTTCCATGCCGTAAAACCGGCGGCAGTCTGTCGAGGCGCAGCCGAAAGACGTACCGGAAGTATCGGCCGGGTCTACCTGGAGCCAGATCGGTTTCGCGGTGATGAAAGCAGTCTGGAGAAGGCTCATGTAACGGGAAGCCTGGGCAGAATCCGGCGCCGTTGGGACGGCAAACCAGACGATCGAGGCGCTCAATGCGGGCGCGCCGCCGATGGGCGTAGTGGTCTGGCAGAAAATATGGATGCGGTTGGTGAACAGGCCGATATGGTTGGTAGGATTGCACTGGTACCAATACAACGCAGTCGGTGCTTCTTCGAGCGGCGCTGCCTGCGTGGACCGGTTTCTGGAGAAAGCGAACATGAGTAGAACCACAATGACGAGAACTTCAGCTGCGAGACGCAGGTTTGAAAGGGTGAATAAACGCTTCATGGTATCCTCCAGGGGTTGTGCGTTATTATTCAGGCATAGTGGCGGTTAATCGTTTCAGTTTTACTCGGTTTGTTTGTTGTTTGAAATCTTTTACATAACTCCCTCCCAGAGGTGACGAGCGGGCTAAACGCAACAGTCTTGAGAAATTATAAATTCACCGGCATTTACAAAACGGTTCGGCTTCAACAATCTCTCACCATTTGCATATCTTGAATGTCCGGAAAATAGGGCTCGCGATCCCCTTTTTCCGATCTGATATCGGCGTTATTGAAGAACGGCGCACGTAAACTGCAGTTCCGCACCGCTGGCCGGGTTGTAGACGTAAGTCAGGCCGGTAAATCCGTGCTGCCCGCTGAACTGGTTTAGAACCGACCCGCTCGAATCGAACTGGTACAGCTGCGTGACGAAGCGATTTTCGCTGTCAGGTGGCGTTACCCATACCAGTAGGCCGGGTTCGCCCGGCGGCGAATCGCCGGCTGAGAATTCGGCGTGGAAGCGCATGTCCATGAACGCCAGCGTTTCGGCGGTATTCGCACTTGAGAGCAGGATCGTCTCTTCCCGTTGAATACTCATGGTCACATTCTCCCGATAAGCTGCCAGGCACTCAATTTCCAACTTCGCATAGCCATCCTGTTTGGCTGGGCCTGCGGAGCAAGCGGTCAGGATCAGGATTAAAGCGATGCCCCATATAGTCTTCGGAAAGCGGTTGTTTTTCATCAGGGTTTATCCTTTTTTGGCTGTGCAGCCGGGGTCAGGGGCTGCGCCAATGCCACCAGTTGTTCCAGGCAATATAACCGTATTCGCCGGTCGGGTCCGGGCGGGGCGTCATTTCAGAAACGAGCTGCGTGAGGTCGCCGCCATCGGAATTCATGAGCCAGAGCCCGGCGGCCTGATCGTCCATCCGGACAAAGAGGATGTACCGCCCGCCCGCTGTCCAGACCGGGCGTTCATCTCTGTAGCGTGAATCACCTGTGAGTTGAGTGCGCCTGCCGGTCTTTACGTTTATGACCCAGATCCGCCGGGTATGCAGGGCAGCATCCCGACGATCGTATGCTGCATCCAGCGGTACCGGCGGACCCGCGCTGTACGCAATCTGATTTCCGTCAGGTGACCAGGCTGGATACACCGGTGCCTGTTCCGCAGTTGAAACAAGGATTTGCGGTTCACCATCTACTGCAGGCAAGATCGCCAGCGATTTACCCACCCAGGTCTCTCGCCCCGCACCTGCGATCCATGCCAGCCCTTCCGCTGACCAATCTATATATTCCGGCCTGACCAGTGTTAAATCGCCGGTGCAGTGCAGTTCGTCTCTTTCAACCGAGGCGAAACAAAACGGCAGGCCATCCTGTTCTGCCGCCAGCGCTCGCGAACCGACCCATAATGCAAGCCATTCTCCATTCGGCGACCAGCCTGCGAGGCGCGGCATATCCATCATGCCGCCCGCAGTGTAGACTTCTGTCCGATGGTTTCCGTCAGCCGAGACCGTTTGTACCGTACGGATATCGCCTTCAAGTGTATCGAACGCGATCAGGGCGCCGTCGGGCCGCCAGGCCAGGTTGTGAATCGCAGCGAGGTCCAGTGAAATCTGCCGGCCTTTTTCAGTAAGTGCATCCCAGACAGCTAAACCGGACCATGCCGGAAAGATCAGTTCGGCACCTTCAGGCGACCAGACATAACTGCTCACGCCTGCCTCGGATACCCGGATTTCTTTTCCCGTTCGAACGTCTGCGATATAAAGGAAATCGCCTTTGCGATAGGCCACCCAACCTGCGTCTGCGGACAGCAGCGGCCGGCTGTTGAGTCCATCCCGGGTGATGCGTTTGAGCTGCCCGCTGTCCAGGTCCAACACCCACACGTCTCCGCCTGCTATATACGCGATGGTGCCGAGCGCTGGAGACGGTTCAGCAGGCAGGCGCTCGATTTCCAGTTCTAAGACCCCTCTGCAGCCTGCGACCAGTGTGAATGCGATCAGGAGGGGCAGGAATTTTCGGAAAAAGCGGTGCAGAGTTTTGGGATTCATGCTCGTGCGTTACTGCAGTGTTGATGCCATGTACGAAATTAAATCGATCGTTTCGGGTTGATCACCAGGCCAGCCTATCCACATCAGGATTTCATACATGTGTCCGATCCAGAGGATGGCGTGCTCACCTCCAGGCTGCGCTTCTGCGGCGGGGAGTATGACCTGTTGACGCCGAACCGGGATTCCCTGGATGGCCTCATCAAAGGAAAGCAGTTCTACGCCTCCCAGAACCGGAGCGTATTCAGCCAGCCAGACGGTCAATGAGGCTGCCGCCGGGTTTGGAAACCTGTCCACGCGGACCACGAAACGGTTTTCCGGTGCCACCAACTGCACACTCTCTGCCTTCATAATGACCTGCCAACCGGATGGATATTGGAAACTGAAACCCGATCCTTCGGAGGCAAAAGTTTCCCAGGATTCGATGCCCTCAATATCCGGCGGTACAGCAGGATCAAAAGTCGGCGGATCAGCTTCCAGTGGAGCGTTCACACCCCGAGGCATCAGATCCCAGAAACCGTCTACGAGGATCCATTCGCTGTTTTCCAGTATTTCCGGCGAACGGATCGCTTCGTAGATCTCAGGGGAGATGTTTTCCCCGGGAACGAGCACGATCGTTTTCCCATCTACCGTGATCGTGACAGGCGTTTCGGTGGGGGTTGGGCCTGGTACGGCGTAGCCGGATGCCGCGCATCCGGCTACAACTGCCCCGACCAGGAATATCAGTGTAATTTTGATCGAGGGGTTCATTTCCAACCGCCATTCACCGGTCACGGAAGGTAGACCGGCAGTTCCATGACCTTGAAACGGCCTTCCACTGAAGCGACGGTGAATTCGAACGTCTTCTGGGTGGGCGCAGTGTCATCAGAGCCGCAGCAGGCCCCGATTTCGAACGGGCTGCCGTCCGGATTGACCAGGGTAAGCGTGAACCGGACCGCAACCGGCGAGACCTGTTCGACGGCCACGATCTCACCGATATTCAGGTTGCAGGCAAACCCGTTGACCGTGCAGGCAGATTCAAACAGTGCAGCATGGTCGTCGGGCGACAGGCTCGGGTTGTATTCAACCAACTGCGTGTAGTCGCCGCCAAAAATCCGTGCGGCTTCAGCGTAATTACCGGTATTGAGGACGGCAAAATAAGTCTCCTGTAGCGGCTATCCGTTTGCATGATTGAACTGCGGCGTGAAGTACACCGGCAGAGCGTGGGAGATGTCGTAGGCCTCGCCGACCATGCGGCTGAAGGCGTCGGCATGTTCACCCGTGTAGGGGTTTTCGAGTGCCGGATTATAGACCCAGACGAGGCCTGCATACTGCAGCAGTGCTTCGCCGTGCGGCTCGGACTGGACAGTTTGCCATTCGGCTTCCGTCATCACGGTGATGGAGAAGATGACTTCCTGCCGTTCCGGATCGGATGTGTAGATGTGACGAGCAACGCTGCCTTCCTGGTCGGTAGCGTAGATGCCTTCCCAGCTTGCGGGGAAGCTCAGCGGGACAGGGGCTTTATAGGCTACGGGGTCGCTTGGTACGATCACCCAGAGGGTGTCGGCAGGAAATTCGGGGTGCCCATCCGGCAGGATCACCTGCTGCAGCTCACGCGGGGGAGACTCATCAGAAGGTGGATGGTCCGGTGGGGCGACTGAATCTCGGCTGCCCTGCGCGCTGGTAAAAACCGGGTTGCAGGCCGCCAATGCAAGGGCAAAAAGGGACGGGATAGATAGAGCGAGAAAGATTTTCTTAGACATGGTACACCTCCTTGTGTGGTTGTCTAATTGGATTGGTTTTCAATCACGCCTATCATACGGACCCCATGTTTCAAGGGTATAGTCCCGGTGTAACAGCCTGTAACAATTTTTATGAACGAATATTACGTACCGATGCGATAGAAATTGAAAAAATATAGGGCACTTGAGGCAAAGCCCTAAGCGCCCTTTATTTTTTCACTCCATAAGCGTTTGATTTTCTACACATCTTTTAAGTTACCGACGGCAGACGGAGTGTAAAGACCGTGCCCTGTCCCGGCCTGCTGCGGACGGAAATGCTGCCGTCATGCAAGGAAGCAATTGTGCGCACCAGGGCGAGGCCCAGGCCGCTTCCGGGGCAGCTGCGTGCGTTTTCCCCCCGGTACAGTTCTTCGAACACGTGCGGCTGATCGCTTTCAGCAATGCCGGGGCCGTCGTCCGCCACTTCGAGCACGAGCCACGGTGCGACCTCGAAGGCCCGCATTTCCACCTGCGCTCCGGGCGGTGTGAATTTCAACGCATTATCCAGCAGGTTAAAACAGGCCAGCCAGAGCAGACCCCGGTCGCCGCGAATCTTCGCCAGTCGCAGGGGGTGGGAAAGCAGCGTCAGGCGGACATCCCTCTCCGCATAATTTGGATGGTCCTGCGCGGCTTCCAGGACCTCATGCAGCACTTCGTCGATCGCCAGGGGCAATTTTAGAAGCTCCTGTTCCTCGAGCTGTGCAAGCTTTCGAAGATCTGCCAGCAGTCTGGTGATCCGGTCGATCTGTGTCTGCATATCGGTGTAAACCTTAAGGTACTCACTTGGCGTTTCTTCTCCGGAAAGGTAAGCGATTTCCATTCGGAGGGCTGTCAATGGGTTTTTCAACTCGTGGTCGAGCTGGTGGAGGAACCTGAGGCGGCTTTCCAGGGCGTCTTTCATGGCGGATTTATGGAGGGTGAGCTCCCAGCGTTCAGACCTCCGGCGAAAAAGCCTGGCGATAATGGCTGTTAAAGATATCAACCCTCCACCGAGTATCGTGGCCGTGCCGAGGTCCAAGCGGAAATTGACTGCGAATATTGGATTGATTTCCGGATTTGCTTGAAGGATGAGTGCTCCAATGCCACCCAGTATCAGCGGCAACAGAAAGAGAATCGGAATGGATAATAAGCGGACCTTCACGGGTCGTCCTTATCAGCCGATTCGACTGGCAGCAGGAACCGGTACCCCATACCGATCACGGTTTCGATATACGTGGGCTGGTCGGATTCGTCCCCGAGCGCGCGGCGGAGTTCAGCGATGCGCATGTCAACTGCTCTGGTCGCGACCGGCTGTGCCCAGCCCCATACTGCGTCCATCAACTGGTCGCGGGTCAGGACGTGCTCGGTGTGCAGCATCAGGTGTTCTAGTAAGGCGAGGGCTTTTGGGGTCAGGTCGAGGAGCTGTCCGGCTTTCTCTGCCCGGCGAGAGCGGCGATCGAGCACGATGTCGGCGGCGCGCAAAATGTAAGAAAGCCGGAGCGGTTTGCGATGGGAGGTCGTCTGCCGGCGGCGGAGCACGACCCTGATGCGGGCGATCAGTTCTTGAGGATCGAATGGTTTGCAGAGGTAGTCGTCTGCCCCTTCTTCCAGACTGAGGACCTTGTCCGTGGTGGTGCTCACCTGGGTGAGCATGATGACCGGGGTCCAGTTCCCGGCGGCGCGCAGCCTGCGGCAGACTTCGCGCCCATTCAATGCCGGCATGATGACGTCCAGGATGACGATATTCGGTTTCAGTCTTGTGGTCTCGTGCAGGGCTGTTTCACCATCGTGAACGACGGTCAATATAAAGCCGGCTCGTTCCAGGATGGGACCGAGGTAGTCGGTAATCCCGATCTCGTCATCGGCTAACAGGATATGCGCCTTGTTCATCTGTCCTGACACATCCTCTAACGCCTGCCAGGCGAAGCCGGCAGGCACGATTCCCCAAACGATCCTAATTCCCTGTATTATACAGGTGATTGTGCGCGATTTGTCACAATCAAGCACCCATCAAAAATTTGATTTTCCAGTACAACACCAGGAAATTGCTGAAGTTATCAGTACACATCCGGCAAAATTGCTCACAGTTATCCGGGAACCTTTTAAGTTCTCCGGCGTTAATACTGCACAAATAATTCCACTTTAACCACCTGCCGAATTCAGACTGTTCAAGAAAAAAATTACGTGCTATTCATCAACCCGGCGATCACGTAATACCGCACGGAAACATGAATAAATATCCGAATAAACGTGGAAACGATCATTCGGCCCTGTGAGAGAGAATACCATGCGTAAAAGATTTCTTCCCCTGATGTTTCTCCTGCTTATGCTGGCCTCCTGTTCAGTCTTTAATCGCCTTGGAGGGCCGGAGGATTCGCAGACACCTGAAATTCAACCCACGACGAACGATGTGAACTTTGGTCTCGCTGACCTGGCTGCACTTTCGCCCGGAGATATCCTGCTTCAACACGACTATGAGCCGGGTTTGCTGAGACCTGAACTGTGGTTCGAGTATGGCCGCGTACCGCAGTTCACACTTTATGCTGACGGGCAGTTGATTTACGTGTTGGAAGAACCGTTTGTCTTCGACCAGACTGTGATGCTCGTTCAGCTGACCAAAGAAGAGGCGGTTGATCTTGTCCAGCAAGTCCTCGATATGGGTTTCGGTAGGCTGGAAGCAAAGACTGAAGACTGTATAGAGCAGGCGGATGGTGAGATGGTGTGCACCGTAGTCATGGATGCCAGCACGGTGATCCTGCGATCCCGCCTGCCGACCGGCGCGCTGAAAGAAGTTCGAATCTATAACGACCAGGCTAACCATCTGGAAATCTACCGGAATATCACCAATCTGCTGTCGAACTATTCTCATGAGAATGCGGAGCTGTATCGGCCGCATGCAGCGACCCTGTTTATCCGGCCCGTAGACCCCATGGAAAGTACGAATGAGGTCCAGTGGCCGTTTGACAACAACTGGTTGTCGCATTTGAATTTCGGTGAGCGCGGAATGATCGCCGTTGCACTGACGGGGGAGAACCTGACGCGAATGTTAAACCTCATTTCCGGGAACTCAGGTGAGGCATTCTTTATTCTCAATGAGCGATCGTACGGAGGATATCTTGTTCCCTGGCTGCCGGGTAAGGACCATAATGCGGCGATCCGGGAGGAATTCCCCGTCGCAGATTTGCCGATGGTTGCCAGCGGATTTACATCCGTTTTCAACGTTTGCGTAGAAATAGAACCGGACATACTGGGAACATTACGCCTGGCCTATGTTTCTGATGGGGACGTCTGGATCTGGGATGAGGGCCTGGAGCCGATTTCTTTGACCGGCAGCGGAGACGTCGGACAGTTGAAACTCTCACCCAGTGGTGAAGCGGTCGTTTTTACACGCATGGGAAGCGAATCGGAACTCTGGGTCGGTTTTCCGAAAGACCAGACCACCCATTCGTTGACTCTCGGCTCCGCCCTGACAGGAAAGATAGAGATCCTTTCGTTTTCTTTCGATGAGGCTTTTGTCGCCTTCGCCCACATGCCGGATGACATTCACGGCGAGTTGTGGGTGGCCCACATCGACGGCTCCGGCGCGCGCAGATTGGTGTCAGCAGAGGAGTTCATGTCGATCGTTGCCGAACCACTCGCCGACGCAGCAGTGCCGGCAGGTGTGACGTGGATTCCGAAGACCTACACCCTGACCTACGATGCGCGCCCAACATTTGTAGAAGAAGGGATTTACATCTACGTACAGCGCCAGGTCTGGGTCGTGGATGCGCTGACCGGAATGAAAGGAGAGCTATTCGCCGCTGGTGAAGGCGGGAGTGTGTCTTATTCACCGGACGGAAATTCAATGGTACTTGCGACGCCGGAGTCTCTAAGGTTGATGAACGTGGAAGCAAAGGACCTGCATCCGGCCGGCGTGGATTTCTTTGCGGTGGGTTTCGGTGAATTTTACGCCTATCCTCCGATGGTGTGGCTGCACGACTCCCAATCCTTCCTGCTCGCGCAACCAGAAGAGGAAGGGTATGATCAGGATCTGCCTGTGACTGTCTGGCAGGTCCCCCTGGACGGTTCTCCGGCGGAAAAACTGCTTGAACTGACGGGCTTTTTCCAATCCTTCTCATTTTCCCCTTCTGAGGACAAGGTAGCTTATTGGCGGACGGTAGCGCCGGGGACGAACGTGCGTGAACTTCACATTGCAGCGCTCGATGGCTCTGAACATATCCTTTACGCAACCGAGGATACGCTGGAATTTCTCGGATGGATTCCGGATTTCAGGCGATTCGTTTACGGTGTTTATAACGAACAACGGGCATATATCGGCGATGTCTGCGGCAGCGCAGTGCCTCTCCAGGTCGAATTCTACCCGGTCAACTTTCGCATGATCGATTTCTCTCGTTTCCTGTTCGAACGCCCCGGCAGTGACACGTTTGAACTTTACGAGGGACACCCTGATGGGAGCACAGTTCTGCGGTTGAACATCGAGAACTTCGGCGGATATGATTTTGTCATACTCCCACCGGAAGGATGAGATTTTCCCCGCTGGTCAGGCAGTAAACGCCGCAATGATGATCTTGAGGAGCGGCAGGGCATTTTCGATGACGGTATGATCATTTCCATCGTCAAATTTGCGACTGAAGTGCAGCAAATTGTTGCGAACGGTGAGCAGCAGGTCGCCAATTTGCCTGACGAGGAAATCACAATCCTGATCTGATCGATCGCGGTGGTAACGCTCAAGAACCGATTTATCTATCGGGCTCCAGACCGGGTATTGCGGATCGACAGTCTCAAATAAACGTATGACCCCGTTGACGGGCTGGTTGAAACCGTCTACTTCGATTCGAATTCCCTGCCAGAACGGTGAGCGATTCAAGAAAAATTGAGTGCTCTCATGCAGGATCAGAGCGTTTTTCACACTGTTATCCAGTTCTTCGAGCGCAAGAAAAAGCAGTTCATTTTCATGAATCGGGCTGACCAGTGGAATCTGCACGCTGCCGTTCGTGCGGGTTGCGATAGAGCCGTCGGCATTTCGAACCAATTCCGTCCGCAGGCCTTTGTGTGCGGCGATGGTCGAGTAGAAGTAATGGAACGCGGTCCAGAGGAGGAAATATTGATCGTACAGATGGCGTCCATCACGGCGGGGTTTGATGCGTTCGGCTGCATCAAGCATTGTAAACGCTATAGGAAGGTCTTGTCTTTTGAATGTGGTGGACATGGACTGTAAGCTCCGGTTGAATTTAGTAGGTTTGGAAGGGTCATCGATTGGCCGCAAATTCGCGCGGCCATGGGCGGGCGCCCCAGCGGGACGGCCGTGCAGATAATGCCAATGATACAATCAATGCGAGATAAACGTTCCCAGACAGCATCCATTTTTAGATGTTCCGGTTGTGAGAAACCTGGAGGTTAACTGGATTCCGATTTTGGTATCAGCACCAGTTCGACATTTTCAAAACGAACGAACGTACGTTATACAGTTTAAAGGAGTGCGGTCATGAGCAACTGGAGATGGCAGCCAACATCCGGAGAAAAATCTCAACTGTGGAGTAATCCGGAAAATGTCGTTTCAGATGCCTGGAATTCTTTACAGCGTTTGGAAGAAGATCGAAGCATCCATCAAATCATCGATGTAGCCGATCATGTTTCCAATGGCCACGATCTCGCCAGCCTCGTGAAACGAAGCATGATTTCCTCGTCCTTTGTCGTCTTGAAATTGCCGAAAATGATTTACCGCAAGCAAGGCCCGGACGAATATCTTGCCGGTTTAAACGACGGCTGGGATATGTCTGAAGAGCAGCGTGAGCTGGAAAACCTGCTTGTTGATCATGACTTAAATAAGAACGATTACTGCGTGGTTTTACCCGCATCGATGACCCAGAGCTCGGAAGTTTCAGGTGGAGAAACGCTGGTCGATTCCGTTGAACGGGCAGAGAAGGTCAACGAAAAAATCAGGCAGCTTGAAAAGCATGTATACAGTTTGCCGGTTGGAGCGGACTACGCTACGGTCCGCCGTCTCTTGCGCCAGGATGATCCGGCGGAATCGGTTAATTCAGGCATCTTGATGCCGGACATTCGGAACCTTTCCCTACAGGATCTCACCAACCTCCGTAAAGATTATGATGACGGCTTCGCCAGGATGCGGTATTCACTTAAACGTTATCTGGATGGAATCGCAACGCTCGATAACGAAACGAAGTTTGTCCACCTCCTCGAAGAGATCGATCATGAATGCCGGGTTGCCGAGGATGAGTTCAACAGGATCAAGAAAAAACACACCCGCTCACTGAAAGGCATGCTGGTTACAGCTTCCCTGATCGGGGTAGCGGCTGCAGGGGAATTATTCTCACCGGGTTTGCTGGGAACGGCTTCAGCAGCGATCGGCTCTCTGACCGTGGGGGACCTCATTAAAAACAGGATCTCGTTGGGAGACCAAAAAGAAGAAATGAAGAAAAGCGATTTCTGGATTGCCTGGAAAATCCATCAAGAAAACTTGCGAAAGGCGAATAAATAATTCGGATCGTTCAGGCCGGCCGGTACATGAAAATGTCAAACCGGTGATCTGTGTTGAATGATTTTATGCCTTCAATGTCAATAAGACCGCCTCGCCATGCATGCAGACAGTTTCACGCCCACACATCCGAGATTAGGAAAATTCGTTTACAAGACCTCTTTACCTGTGCTGGAGAAGCTGCTTCCCGCCGTTGGGTGGTATCGCGAAAACCATCCTTATACGAAACAGCAGGCCGCAAATTTCCGCACCCGGCTGGAAAAAGGCGAACCGATCTTTCTGGCCGGCTTCCATTCCGGCTCACATAACGCCGGGCTTGCCCTGGTAAAAGTGACACAGAAAAATGGGGTTGAGCTGTTGGCCAACAATGAAGAAGAGCGTTTCCAGGGCATAAAACATTACGATCGTTTTCCTGTCCACAGCCTGGAAACGTTGATCCACCAATTGTCCGCAACGGGTCGAAAACCGGAAGATGTTTTCGCTTATTTGGAAGCATTTGACCAGGCCGGTTTTATCGCCTTCAATATGCGGTTAATTGGAGAAGAGATCCCGAAAAGTTTTTCTTTGCTGAGCCGTTCTGCCTGGTCACATGCCCCTGACAGCCTGGTAAATGTGCTCAAGGTTTCGGCTACATTGGGAGAGCGATCAGGCATCGGCAGGAAGGTGCCGATCATTGGCCAGAACCATCACGGCAATCACGCCTATTTCTCTTATGCCGTTTCACCGTTTGCACACTCGGGTGAAACGACGATCATTACCGTGGTTGATGGGAACGGTGATGACGGTTCGATTTCCTATTTCCTGGCCCGGGGTCGCAGCATAAAAAGGCTGTACTCTAACGACAGCTTCTATGATTCGCTGGGCACCATGTACCGCATCCTGAGCGCCTCCCAGGGGGGCTGGAAACCATTGAGCAGCGAGGGGCGTTATATGGGGGCGGCGGCCTGGGGCAACATGGACCGGGAAAGCAACCCATTTTACGAGAAAATCAGGCCGTTGATTTTTTTGGGTGACGAAGGCCGGGTCTTGTTGAATCGCTCGCTTGCGAACTGGCAGCGCCAGGGTTGGGTCAGGCCGTATACCCCCCGCCTGGAAGCGATTCTGGGCCCGCCTATCCTGCTGGATGGATTATGGAACCCGGACAATGTGATCAAAATCGATGCAACTTCTGACAACATTGATCAAAACCGTGTCGATAAGGCAGCTGCTATCCAAATGCTGTTTGAGGATGCCCTGGTCCACATCATCCGCAACCTGGTACTCAAAACCGGCAGCAGTCGCCTGGTGCTGACCGGGGGAACTGCTCTCAACTGTGTGGCCAACAGCAAACTGCTGGAAATCTTCGACGAAGACTTCTACGAACGCCATCTCGGCAAGAAAAGCACCCGCCTGAATATCTGGGTCCCACCGACTCCAGGCGACCAGGGGGCCGTGATTGGCGCAGCTTACCAGTTCGCTATGAAAAACGGAGCCAGTCCTGGAGCGCCGCTCCAGCACGCTTTTTACTGCGGGGGCAGCTATACTTCCAGGGAAATCGTCGCCGGCCTGGCGGCCGTTGAGGACGTCGGTTATCTACATTTAAACAATGTTCATGAACCGCGCACGATGGCAAAACTGGCTGACCTGATGGCTTTTATGGTCAGCAGGAACGCGATTATAGGGATCTATCAGGGAAGGTCAGAAACAGGGCCCAGAGCGCTCGGACACCGGTCCATACTTGCTAACCCCTGCAACCCCCATACATTGACC